>CAZAIY010000149.1:0-3784 GCA_964485295.1 uncultured Oxalobacter sp.
CCTTTGGCTTCCGTCGCCGGTCTGATAACCCGCTATTTCCAGGCCCGATCCGCCGTACAAAGTATCGACGATATCATGAAGCTGCCTATTGAACGGACTGAGGGAAAAAACTACATACACCGTCCGTCAATACAAGGGGATATTGAGTTCAAAAATGTCACTTTCAAGTATCCGGGTTCAGATGTGGCGGCATTATCCAATGTTTCCTTTCAAATAAAGCATGGAGAAAAAGTAGGAATTATTGGCCGTATCGGTTCCGGAAAATCCACTATCGAAAAACTCATTCTGGGTATTTATGAACCCACCGAAGGATCTGTCTGGATCGATGGCGTTGATCTTCAACAGATTGATCCGGCCGATTTAAGGCGAAACATTGGCTATGTGCCACAAGATGTCATGCTGTTTTTCGGTACAGTCAAGGAAAATATCGTTTTGGGTGCTCCCTATGTTGATGACTCCATGGTATTAAAAGCAGCCGGAATTGCCGGTGTGACAGAATTCGTAAATCGCCATCCACATGGTTTTGATATGCCTGTTGGGGAACGGGGAGAAGGTCTTTCCGGAGGACAGCGTCAATCTGTTGCGAATGCCCGTGCACTGCTTTTGGATACTCCCATACTCGTTTTGGATGAACCCAGCAATTCACTTGATAATCGATCAGAAGAAAATTTTAAAAACCGTCTTCAAAGCCATTTAAATAACCGTACCCTGATTTTAGTGACACATCGTGCCTCACTTTTGAGTATGGTCGACAGATTGATTGTCATAGATGGAGGACACATTATTGCTGACGGAAAAAAAGAACAAGTCATGCAAGCTTTAGCCGGAGGAAAACTCCATGTCGCCAAAAACTGAAGAAATTGTTACCACAGTAAAAGAAAAAGGCCGAATTTTAGTTGAAAAGCTAAAAAACTGGCTCCTGCCTCCTGTTGACCCTAATGCACTCCCCGTTAACAGTGACATCAAGTACATGCCATCCAAACTGGCAGCCTTTTTCCTGACTCCTCCCAAGGCTACTTTTCTTATTGTTCGTTACACTTTTGTTTTTCTTGTTCTGGCAATTTTTTGGGCCTGTTTTTTTCAAATAGATGAAATGACAAATGGTGAAGGTAAAGTCAAACCATCCAGTCATGTTCAGGTGATTCAGAATTTGGAAGGTGGCATTATTTCTGATATTCCGGTCAAAATCGGACAAATTGTCCATAAAGATCAAATTGTTTTAAAGCTGGATGAAAAACGTTTTGCCTCTTCTGCCGGTGAGACAAAAGCAAAAAACGAAGCTTTGCAGGCAAAAATTGCCCGCTTGACCGCAGAAAAAAATGGACTCGAAGAAATCGAATTTCCCGAGAAATTACATCAGGAAAACCCTCAGGTTGTGGCTGATGAAACCGCTCTTTTCCATACCAGAAGAGATGAATTTGAAGCACAGCAAAATCTGTTAAGGGAACAGGTTGAACAGCGCAAGCAGGAATTGGTTGAAAAACAATCCAACCTAAACCATCTTCAATCCACTTACAGTATTGCCAATAAGGAACTGCAAATGTCCATCCCGTTAGAAAAAAAAGGGGTGGTCTCTGAAGTGGAAATTCTTCGCTTAAGGCGCGATGTAACCCGCATTCGCAGTGAAATGGATGCGACCCGCCTGGCAATTCCCCGCCTGCAGTCACAGGCAACCGAAGCAGAACACAAACTGGAAGGAGCCCTGGCAAAATTCAGATCCGATGCCGCTGATGAACTTGCCAAAGCCAAAGCGGAATATGCAGGGAGTACGGCAACCGGTATGGCTGCAGAAGACAGACTGGCCCGTACTACCATCCGTTCCCCTGTTGATGGAATTGTCAAAACAATCAGAATCAATACCATTGGTGGCGTCATTCAGCCTGGTATGGATGTCATGGAGATTGTTCCTATTGAGGACAATTTGCACATTGAAGTAAAAATTCGTCCCAGTGATGTCGGTTTTTTACGCCCGGGGCAAAAAGCGACTGTCAAAATAACGGCTTACGATTATTCCATTTATGGTGGACTCGATGGTGTCGTCGAGCATATTTCTGCTGACTCCATTACAAATGAAAAAGGAGAAAGTTTTTATCAGGTACTTGTTTTTACTGAAAAAAACCATCTTGGTACAGATGAAAAACCTTTATCCATTACGCCGGGTATGATGGCTTCTGTCAGTATTAAAACAGGTAAAAAATCCATTATGAGTTATCTCATGAAACCCATTTTAAAAACCAAGCAAAATGCACTGACGGAAAGATAATCCGGAGAGAAATTACTGATTTTTGTTATCGGGCTGATTTTCTGGTTCATTCAAACCCACTGAATCGGCACTTTCAGGACGATCCGGTTTAAAAAGACGTTTGTCAATAATCTTTTTCCCTTGTTCAGAGTAGCTTTTCTGCCTGGCTTCCTGCACGATTTCATCTGCTGATGCCGTTTCTTTTCCAAGCAGTTCCCTTTGAGCACGGGCATTTTCCGTAGCGGCTGCTTTTGCATACCACAACGCCGCTTCATCATAGTTCTGTTTAACGCCTCTACCCTCCTCGTATAGCGCACCTAAACTATGCTGTGCCCGAAAATCACCTTGCAGGGCCGCTTTTTCATACCAGTAGGCCGCTTTTTCGTCATTACGCTCAACACCTCTTCCCCAAAGATACATGACAGCGATATTGTATTGAGACCTTGCATCCCCATTTTCGGCCGCTTTTTCATACCAGTAGGCCGCTTTTTCATCATCCTGCAAAAAACCCATGCCATGAGCATAGCGGTAGGCAACATAAGGTATGGCATCCTTGATATGATTTTGTGCGGCCAAAAGTAACCATTCCGAAGCTTTTTGGTTGTCCTGTACAACACCCTCACCCTTGTCATACATTAATCCCAGATTATATTGCGCTTTGGCATGCCCCAAATTGGCCGCTTTTTCATACCAGTAAGCGGCCAATTTATTATCCTTTGCAACTCCTCGACCGCGTGCATACATTAATCCCATTGCATATTGGGCTTCCCGAAATTGCTGCATGGCGGCCTTGCGATACCAGAAAACAGCTTCCTCTTCATTTTTCCCTACCCCAGCTCCCCGGGCATATAAGGCACCCAGCCCATATTGCGCACGTGCATCATTTTGAATTGCTGCCTTGCGATACCAATTTGCCGCTTTTTCAAAATCCCTGGGAACGCTACGACCCATGGTATAAAAAACGCCCAGCATTCGCTGCGCAACGGCATTTTCCCTGTCCGCCGCTTTTTTGTACCAGGCAAAAGCCTGTTTATCATTTTTTTCCACACCCTGACCGGTAGCATACATGGCAGCCAATGCAACTTGCGCTTCATCGTGTCCCTGTTTGGCCGCTTTCATGTACCAGGTCATCCCCTGCTGCAAATTCTGAGGTTTTCCCTGTCCGGTGACATACATTTTTCCCAAAGCATACTGGGCGTCCCTAAAACCACTTTGTGCTGACTGTTCTATCCAGAAAAGTGCCTTCCCGGGATCTTTTTCAACGCCAATTCCATCAAAATACATGGCTCCCAAAAGATACTGGGCCTCTGCCTGCTTTTTTCCGGCTGCCTTTTCCAGCCAAAATGCCCCTTCTTCATAATTGGTATCAGCACCCTCTCCCAAAACATACATATGACCAAGCCAAAGTGCTGAACGGGCATCTCCTTTCCGGGCACTTTTTTGAAATGCACTTATTGCCTCCTGATATTGTTTTTTTTCAAAAAAACGCTTGCCTGCAGCAAAACTGCCGGCATTTGCCTGTATGGAAACAAGGAGAAAAAG
>CAZAIY010000150.1:0-3769 GCA_964485295.1 uncultured Oxalobacter sp.
TGTGCTTAAGGCAGATACAAGCCAAATTCATTACCTTCTAGTAGAAAGGCGTACGTCGCCATCAGAACAGGCTGAATCCGTACAAGAAAACTTACAAACACCCTAAAATCGCCAATCAACGTTTATGCGCGATAAACTTGTCAAACTTAACCGTCCAGTCCTCGCTTTAATTGCTGGAGCATTACTGATTTTCGCTTTTGCTCCTTATGGTTTTTCCATTGTTCAAATTATCAGTATTGCTTTTTTATTTTATTTGTTATTAAAAACCAACCAAACTGGACAAAGTTTCCTTATCGGATGGGCTTACGGGACAGGTTGGATGACAGCAAGCGTCTACTGGCTGTATTTTTCCATGCATCAGTTCGGTGGCCTCAATCGTTATTTAGCAATGGCCGCCGTTATTGTTCTGGGTCTTTTTATGGGGTTGCTGCCTGCAATTGCCATTACCTTTGCCGCCATCATCCGGCGTCGATTACAAACTGATGATATTTTCCTGTTGCTTTTTATTTTTCCTGCAATGCTGACACTTGCAGAGTGGACCCGCGGTTGGCTCTTTACCGGTTTTCCCTGGGGAGTACTAGGTTATGCTCACACAGACAATGCCTTATCCGGTTTTGCCCCTGTTATGGGTGTATACGGAATTACCCTGCTTGCAACATTTTTGGCAGGAAGCGTTTTGGTTCTCCTCAATAAAAAATATCCTTATCGTACCCTTGTTTTCATTATTGCTGTTATTGTCATCATTTCAGGCTATAGCCTCAAATTCTTTACCTGGACCATTCCTGTTGACACACCAATTAAAGTCCGGTTACTGCAGGGCAATATTCCACAGGAAATGAAATTTTCCCCCGAACAGCTTCAAAAAACCTTGGGCAGATATGAAGAAATGATCTTGGCTTCGCCCGCTGATCTCATTGTTACACCGGAAACAGCTATCCCTCAGTATCTACATACGCTTTCACCAGATTGGTACAAAAAACTCGAAAAATATGTAGTCAACACCAAAACCACTTTGGCTATTGGTATTCCGGTTGCAGATAGTATGCTGCATTTCACCAACAGTCTTATTGTCATTTCACCCAATACCCATAATCCATACCATATTAGTTATCGATATGATAAGCAGCATCTTGTGCCTTTTGGTGAATTTATTCCTTCAGGTTTTAGATGGTTTGTCAACATGATGCGTATTCCTTTGGGTGATTTTGCACGGGGTCCTATTATTCAAAAACCTTTTTCCGTTAAAAACCAATGGATACTTCCCAATATTTGTTATGAAGATATTTTCGGAGAAGAAATCGCAAAACAAATTCGTGCGGCACACAAAAACGATACTCCAGAACCAGGCATCATGCTGAACATTTCCAATATTGCCTGGTTTGGCAACAGTCTGGCTCTACCCCAGCACCTTCAGATTTCGCGTATGCGTGCACTGGAAATGCAACGTCCCATGTTACGTTCGACAAATACAGGTGTAACCGCCATTATTGATTCGAAAGGTTCTGTCCAGGGAATCTTGCCTTATTATCGCCTTGCTACTTTGGAAACGGAAATACAGGGCATGAATGGCATGACTCCCTATATCCGTTTTGGCAATCACATTGCTATCACTATCTGTCTCATTCTATTTTTTGCTGGTGCAACTTTGGCGCATTATCGTTTAACCCGTATACCAACATACCGTCCCCATCCTTTATCGGGACGTAATGATTGGGAAGAATTATAAAACTAACGATCTTTCATTACCCTTTCATCGGCTCCCAAACTGGTAAAAGCCGCCAAAACATCCCTATCACGCCAGCCATGCCCCATATTGATATCATATTGTTGCAGCTTTTTCGTCATAAACGATTTTCTATTGCCTCTTTGCATTGTAAAAGGCAAGCGTTTTGCCGCTTCAAGTAAAAGAAGGATCAGGTCTTCTCTGGGATTGGCATCAAATGCACCGTCCCGGTAATTGCCACTAATAGCAAAGTCTATTGGTGTATACAAGAATCTATCTTGTGCATAAATATCCGGATCAGCTGTTAAAAGTACTTCAACAACAGAATAGGCATCGGGATTAGTCATCAGGGCATAATGTAATGCTGTACGATTATTTTTTCCAGAAGCCTGATTGATATCCGCTCCCGCAAGTAACAATACTTCAATCACTTCAGGATCCGGATTATATGCCGCTGCAATGGAAAGTGGTGGCATGCCATCATTTTGCTGACTTCCCGATTTAGGATCAGCTCCTGCTTTTAAGGCCTTTTCAACATCCTCACGATGGCCATAGGCACAGATATAAAAAAAGCCGTTTAATGCAACATCATCATTTTTTTTCTGACGCAACTGTCGCAATTGCATCTCAATATTTTGAATAGCTGTAATATCCGTTTCTCCCTTTGCCGGAATGATCGCAAAAAAAAGAAACATTCCGGCAAATACACTGATCCATTTCTTCATACACTATCCTTTTTTCTTCGCCTCTGACCAATTATAACGACTCCCCTCAGACTTTTTCTAAATCATTTTTTTGGAATGGAATTTGAATTCTGCAAAAATCAAACTTATTATTCTGTTTTATTCAGAATTTGTAGAAAAAACGAAAGGAATTTTACAGGTAAACAAAGATTGTTATCGATTTATTGAACTCCCATATTTTCCATCGTAATCAACAAATTATATTGTCGATTGAACTGCTGCCTATCTTATGATGCCAATTCGATCCTTTTTATTCTTTCTTTTTTATCTCTTTTTTTCTTTTTCTGTTTCTGCGGATGATTTTTCAGATGCACAAAAACTTTTCCTGGCAAAACAGTATACGGAGTCCCTTCCCTTATTCATTCGCTCAGCTGACGCTGGAAACGTTAAGGCACAGGCGCTTTTAGGCTATATATATGAAAATGGACTGGGGACTCCTCAAGATTATGAAGTAGCCTTTCAGTGGTACCTTAAAGCCGCATCCCAAAAAAATCCCAAAGCCCAGTTTTCACTTGGTCAGTTCTATGAAAATGGATTGGGTCGGCCTGTCGACAATAAACAAGCCGTCATTTGGTATGAACAGGCAGCTGAAAATCAATATGACAATGCCCAAGCACGTCTAGGCCATCTTTACTATACAGGACATATCGTTCCTCAAAATTATGAAGTCGCCATCTACTGGCTGGAAAAAGCAGTCAAACAGAATAATGTTTTTGCACAAGGCATACTGGGTATTTGTTATTTCCATGGACACGGTGTCAAGCAAAACTACAACCTAGCTGCAAACTGGCTTCAAAAAGCGGCATCCAAAAATCTGGCATCCGCCCAATTTTTCCTGGCCAGCATGTATAAAACCGGTACAGGATTGCCACAAAACAACTCTAAAGCCCTGTTTTGGTATGGACGGGCAGCTATAAATGATCATGCTTCTGCCTGTTATGAACTTGCAAAGATGTACGAGGTTGGAGAAGGTGTCTCCATTAATCCTAAACGTGCACATGAATGGTATGAAAAAGCCGCCTTACTCGGTAATGAGCAAGCTAAAATCTGGCTACAGAAAAGATTGAATAGCTTTAATTAAAACATTTTCCCTGTAAAGATATATGACAGTACCATCGAAACATTAAATACGATTAAACATAGCCATAAATATCGACGTATTCGAAGAGAAGGATGATTGGGGTTCGTTCTTTCAAAAAGAACAAATGACAAAGCCAGCACGATAACTGATCCTACACAGATATAGAGCATCTCTTTCATTGCCGGATTCATAGAAGGAAAAGCCAGAATCATGACTAATTCA
>CAZAIY010000151.1:0-3749 GCA_964485295.1 uncultured Oxalobacter sp.
GTTGTGAGTGGCGGGGGTGTTTGGACAAAAGAATTATCCTGTGACGTCGGTGTGAGTGTCGATGAGGATTTCGTTTATGCGGCCGATGATACCGGAGCGGTTTATGCCTTTGTCAATTTGCGGGGACAAAGTGTCTGGAGAAATGACCGGCTTTCGTATCGTGCCCTGACAACACCTGTTTCTTTCGAGGGAGCCGTTGCTGTTGGCGATTTTGAAGGATATATTCATTTTCTTTCAAAGGAAGACGGTGCATTTGTGTCACGTATTGCAACAGATGGTTCTGCTATCAAAGCGTCCCCTTTGGTTGCTGGAGACAAGCTGATTGTTCAGACAACGGGTGGACGCCTTTTGGCATTCATGCTCAATTAATGTGATCTCTCCTGGATCTTGAAAACCGGTCAAAAACCGGCAATGTTATCATGTGTATAAATTCTTTTCTCTTTCGGTGGATTGGTTAGGATGAAACCTGTTATTGCTTTGGTAGGACGCCCCAATGTCGGCAAGTCCACTCTTTTTAACCGGCTGACCCGTTCCAGGGCGGCTTTGGTTGCCAATTTCCCGGGGCTGACAAGGGACAGGCATTACGGTGAGGGGAAAATAGGTGACAGACCTTTTCTTGTCATTGACACAGGAGGATTTGAACCGATTGCTAAAGACGGCATTTTAAAGGAAATGGCACGACAGACGCAGCAGGCTGTTGCCGAAGCGGATGTGGTTGTTTTTATGGTGGATGGCCGCCAGGGGATTACGCCACATGACAAATCCATTACGGAATATCTGCGAAGATCGGATAGACCCGTTATTCTTGCGGTCAACAAGGCCGAGGGGATGAAATACAGTGCGGTTGCCGGCGATTTTTTTGAGCTGGGTCTGGGCGACCCCATGGTTATTTCCTCTGCCCATGGGGATGGCATTTATACAATGCTGGAAAAGGCATTGTCTTTAATCCCGGTTAGGGAAGATTTGCCTGAAGATACCGAAAATGGGGATGAAAAGCCGATTCGATTGGCTATTGTGGGTCGTCCCAATGTGGGCAAATCCACCATGATCAACGCACTTTTAGGCGAGGAGAGAGTCATTGCCTTTGATATGCCCGGGACGACGCGTGATGCGATCGAAATTCCGTTTGAAAGGGAAGGTCGCCATTATGTTTTAATCGATACGGCGGGTCTGCGTCGAAAAGGCAAGGTTTTTCAGGCAGTTGAAAAATTTTCTGTGATCAAGACATTGCAGGCGATTTCGGATGCGCATGTTGTTTTGCTGTTACTTGATGCCAGGCAGGATATTTCAGAACAGGATGCCCATATCGCCGGATTCGTTCTGGAAAGTGGAAGAGCATTGGTGGTCGGTGTTAACAAGTGGGATGGGCTGGCAACCGACATGCGGGAAATGATTAAAAGTGAAGCACAGCGGAAACTGCATTTTTTATCTTTTGCCAGATTTCATTATATTTCTGCTTTGAAACAGACAGGCATTTCGTCACTGATGCGCTCCATTAACGCGGCCTATGATGCTGCCATGGTCAATCTTCCGACGCCGAGGTTGACCCGGGTTTTAAAAGATGCGATCGATCATCAGCCGCCTCCCCGTGCAAAAGGTGCGATTCGTCCCAAATTGCGTTATGCGCATCAGGGAGGAAAAAATCCGCCAATTGTCGTCATTCATGGCAACGGATTAGAACATGTCGGACAGGACTATCGACGTTATCTGGAACGCCATTTCAGAGAGGCGTTTTCCCTGACGGGAACGCCTTTACAGATTGATTTTAAGACAGGATCAAATCCTTTTGCGGCAAAAAAAGAAAAATAAAACGTGATCGGAATAGAAGAGATGCCCATAAATACGGTATAGTAAAGCCGTTGCAGTTATTATTATCTGTTTAAAAAACGATTTATCTCCAATTTCGAATAACAATTAATTAATGGAGTTGCTAATGAGCACTGGTAAAGGACAAATGTTGCAGGATCCCTTCCTCAATATTCTGCGCAGAGATCATATTCCAGTTTCAATTTATCTAATTAATGGAATCAAACTGCAGGGACAGATTGAATCTTTTGATCAATATGTTGTTTTATTGCGCAACAGTGTGACACAAATGGTCTATAAACATGCCATTTCCACTGTTGTTCCATCTCGTCCGGTCAACCTGCAGTCTGATGGACAAAATACCTGACAGTTCGAAAAAAAAACCGGAGCAGGGTAATCTGGTACGTGCCCTGCTTGTCGGTGTCGATTTCGGTAAAAATGATTTTTCTTCCAGTATGGAAGAATTGGGGCTACTTGCCAAATCGGCGGGAGCACAGCCGGTTGTCTCTGTTACCATGAAACGGTCCAGTCCGGATGCGGCACTTTTTATTGGCAGTGGAAAAGCCGATGAAGTTGCCGATGCCATTTCACAATATCAATGTGATCTGGTTATTTTTAATCATGCCCTCTCACCGGCCCAGCAGCGGAATCTGGAACGCAGGCTGGATATCAATGTGGTTGATCGAACCAGTCTGATACTGGATATTTTTGCGCAACGTGCAAAAAGTCACGAAGGTAAAGTGCAGGTTGAACTGGCACAGTTGCAGCACCTGTCAACCCGTCTGGTAAGAGGCTGGACTCACCTGGAGCGGCAAAAGGGTGGAATTGGTCTTCGCGGACCGGGGGAAACACAGCTGGAAACCGACCGTCGTCTTATTGGTGACAGGGTCAAGATGCTTCGTTCGCGTCTTGCCAAACTGCAAAAACAAAGGGAAACGCAACGCAGATCACGAAGCCGAAGCAATACTTTTTCCTTTTCCCTGGTGGGGTATACGAATGCCGGCAAGTCAACGCTTTTCAATACCTTAACCAAAGCCGGAACCTATGTTGCGGATCAATTGTTTGCCACTTTGGATACGACCTCCCGACGGGTTTATATGGAAGGAGCCGGTAATGTCGTTGTTTCGGATACAGTGGGTTTTGTGAGAGAATTGCCCCATCAGCTGGTCGCCGCTTTCAGGGCAACTTTGGAAGAGACCATTCATGCTGATTTACTGTTACATGGTGTGGATGCGGCAAATCCGGCCAGACGGGATCAGATAGAACAGGTCAATCTGGTTTTAAAGGAAATAGGGGCAGATGAGGTTCCGCAGCTGATGGTTTTGAACAAGATTGATCTTGCCGGGTTAAATCCGGGCATGGAGCGGGATGAATATGGTAAAATTCAACGCGTTTTAGTCAGTGCACGAACCGGTAGCGGTATGGATTTGTTAAGACTGGCTGTAACCGAATTTGCTTTAGGAGCGAACGAATCTCGTTTGTCGTCCGATAAAACAGACGAAGAAACGTTTTCCATGGTAAAAATGTAATAATTTGATATTAGTGACGAACGCATGGCTTTGTTTTCCTCAAACGGTTTACGTAAATTACTGCCCATGTTCCATGATCTTTTTGGACGTGGATCGGGTGATTATGATCCCAATGATCCGTCTGAAATAGACCGGGTATGGAACAACTTCAATGAACGTTTGAACCGCCTGTTTGGCAGAAAAAAGAAAGGTGGTTTTGACGATAATGATCCCGAAAGAGATATTGATGAAGCAAACAAACGCAGGGGATTGCGTTTCGGGTTTATTCTGTTTCTGATTATTGCTTTTCTTTTCTGGATGGGAACAGGCTTTTTTATTGTCCAGGAAGGCGAAACAGGGGTTGTCATGACATTTGGGCGATATAGCAAAATGACATCACCTGGCGTGAACTGGCGTTATCCGGATCCTTTCCAG
>CAZAIY010000152.1:0-2347 GCA_964485295.1 uncultured Oxalobacter sp.
CATATTGTACTGGCGATTCTCGATGGGGAGTTTACTGTCAAGCGGCTCATTATCGATAAAGGAAAATACGGTCTTTTCCCTGAAAATGATGATTATCCTGTCATCAGGTTAACGGAAGGGCATGAACTCCGGATTTGGGGAGTGGTAACAAGTAGCATCAGAAAACATATTTGATGGGGCCGAACATGCAGAATATTGCACTGGTTGACGGCAACAATTTCTTTGTTTCATGCGAGCGGGTATTTCAGCCGGAACTGGAGGATAAGCCGGTCATTGTTTTGTCCAGTAATGACGGTTGTGCCATTGCCCGCAGTAATGAGGCCAAGGCATTGGGTATTGGGATGGGAGAACCATGGTTTCTCATCCGTCATAATCCCAAATACCGTGATGTCATTGCAAGATCCAGCAATTTTGCACTGTATGCCGACATGAGCAACCGGTTCATGCGGGTATTATCCGGGTTTTCTCCCGTGCAGGAAGTCTACAGTATTGATGAATGTTTTCTTGATCTGACAGGGTTTTCGGATATCAGACAGCATTTGTTTTCAGTCAGGGATACGGTTATGAAATATCTCGGGCTTCCTGTCTGTGTCGGAGTGGGTCCTACAAAAACATTGGCAAAACTGGCCAATCATGTGGCAAAAAGCCATCCAAAATCACCCGGTATATTCAATTACAATGCGCTCAATGATTTCCAGCAGCATAAATTGCTCAGTGCGATAGATGTTGCGCAATTATGGGGAATAGGCCGCAAACTGGTAGTAAAGTTGAGACAGCAGGGTATTGATACGGTACAGGATTTAAAGGAAGCCGATCTGAAAATGATGCGCCATAGGTATGGGGTGACAATGGAGCGCATTATGATGGAGTTAAGGGGAAAAGCCTGCATGGATCTTGTTGAAATTCCTCCTTTAAGAAAGCAGATCCTTTCCAGCAGATCATTTGGTCAGCCCATTACAGCCCTGTCGGATCTTGAAAATGCCATTTCGTTTTTTGCCGCCAAAACAGCCAGAAAACTTCGGGATCAGGATTCGGTTTGCGAGTTGGTTCAGGTATTTGTTCATACCAATCGATTTGCAAGGGATTCTCTGCAATATCATGCATCGGTTGCGACAAGTTTTTCCGAGCCGACACAAAATACGCATAGGATTACAAAAGCGGCCCTGTCCGGACTGGCATCCATTTATAAAAAGGGCGTCTCATATAAGAAAGCCGGTGTCTGTTTATTGGAGATTTCTCCTTCAAATCGGATACAAAAGGATCTTTTTAGTCCTTCCTGCAAGGATGATTTAAGCACGCTTATTGATACGCTGAATGGCAGATTCGGTTCAGGAACCATCAGGTTGTCGTGTGATGATCCCATGACAAGGAATTGGACGGCAAGGAAGGAGTTGATGTCAGACAGATATACAACGGAATGGGCAGAGCTGCCTGTCTGTTTTGCGAAATCCTGATATAAGAATTTTGTTTGGTAGAAAAGAAAAGAATTTCTGGATTGAGTCTGGTAGAGAAGGTATGGGTTTTTGGGAGATATTGGGTGGCTCAGTCCTCTCAACTCTTGCTGGTAATGTTGAGCACACAAACGGGTGGGCTGAAAGCATGGAAAGGAAACTTGACGATAAAGCCGGGATCGTGAGGATTCTCATCCGTCTCTCTTATTTTTTGCCGATGAACTTCCTGTGTATGGAGCATACGAAAAGAGAAAATCCGGCATGTACATCCCGATAATGACAGAGAGGGTTCTTGCAGAAGAAAGGATTGACCCGCTTCTTGAAAAATTCAGATGGCTTTTTAGTCAACTTGCAAAAATTAACAGATTGATTTCTTGCAAATAATTAAACATTTTCAAAACCCACCCTTAGTGGTGGGTTTTTTGTTGGAACAGAGGGGTCAATCTCCTAATCCAGTGATAAAAATCTTCAATTGTCATGATTTGTCGCATGGCTGGTGTATATAAAGCGAAAAAACACAATCATGCAGGAATTGAAAAATGGAAAGAACAAAAGCGGACATGCAAAAAAAGTAATGTGTGTTTGAGTTTTCCGTTTTTTATTTTGACGGAAGGAAAAACTGGGTATGAATATGTGGGAAATGCTGGCACTGGTTACCGGTTACTCTTTTTTGCGCAATCTGGTTAGGGAACAGAGAAAAACAAATGAATTGTTAATGAATGACAGGGAGAAGATGGGGCATCTGAACCAAAGGATTGCTCAACAGGAAGAAAAAAACCATGCGCTGCGATTACCGTGCTTGACTCCTGATTACCCGCTTGAACATCCATTTGGACATGAAAGAAAAATCCGGAACACGGTATCTGTGAATGATATTGAAAAGTCGATGAAGGTAC
>CAZAIY010000152.1:2357-3747 GCA_964485295.1 uncultured Oxalobacter sp.
TTTGAAGCCAATCGAGTTGGCGTTTCATATCCTTATCTGCTTTTTTCTGTTTTTTTTTATACTTTTTGGAGCGGCATTTATTCTAGGATCCATGGGATTCCTTTTATTTTTGTTTTTGCCGGGATGGGCTGTCGGCATCATTCTTTTTCCCATTGGTCTGATTTATGTCATTGCTGTCTGTGCCAAGTGCAATAAAGAGGAAGATGCTATTGAATCCATGTTTGATGCGATCGAGTTCACTTTAAATATGATGGCAGGAATAAAAGTCGTCGGTTGCATGTTATTGTGTCTTTTTCTTCTGGTAATGGTTGGCCTCTTAATATTTTTTCTTATTAAATTGTTGTTTGTTTAGAGCAAATGTAAATGTTGGTAATCAAAGGAATTTGGAAATTGCCTTTCAATTATGGATCGGGTTTTAAGGATGACATCATTCAAAAAGAAAATTTTCGTCTGGTTTCATTACCAGGTTGCTTTTAATAATACGGATCAGAAGATCGTTTTTTGGGAAGGCAGTGCCAGAGATATCGATAGTATTCCCAATCCGGCAGCAAGAAAACTGGCTAAAGAGGCGATAGCGGAAAAACAGAATAAAAAGCTTGGGATATGGAGGGTTTGGTGTTTAGAGTGAAAACTTTGTTAGCACAGTGATGCATGTAGGTGAATTGTCAAATATTCAAAAAACCTGCTTTTGTCGTGTGTCGTGCTAAAAAATTTTTGTGTGAGTGTGGAAGCTGGTTCAACTCCCGAATTTAAATAAATTATTTATAGGGTTGGACACGTTTAGCTATTTCTTCTCGAGTGGGATCTGGTATTTACGCGGGTTTCAGCCGGATTTTTGCAAAAATTTATGAAATGATAGAAATTTGTTTTGTTATTTGAGATGTTGATCATCTGTATTTCATTTTTATTTTATTGCCTCGCTAATAGTGATTTAAATTTTTTTTAATTCAAATCCCTTTTGGGATTTGAATTGCTGATTTTATCGCTATAAAAGAACATCATTAGCTATATCTAAACTCTCATTTTAAATTTAAGTTTCTTCCAAAAGAGTCATTGTGTGTCGCATGATTGGTTTATATTGAAATATAAATCGAATTATGGAGATGATTCAAAATGACTTTGGGTTATTGTGAGGAATATGCGAAACACGAAGAACGCATTGAAGATGCAAGACAGAAAAATCTGACTGAACTGGATTTGTCATGGTGGACAAATCAAAAAGATTTTTCCTCGTTAGCTTCTCTAACCAATCTGACAAAATTAAGTTTATTTTTCTGTGTTGAGATAACCGATATTGGTTTTTTATCTTCATTGCCAAATCTGACACATTTGAATTTGGGTTTTTGTTCAAAAATAGAAGATATAAGCCCATTATCTACCTTGACGAATT
>CAZAIY010000153.1:0-3726 GCA_964485295.1 uncultured Oxalobacter sp.
AGTGGAAGCTTAAAGGAATATATGGAAAAGCATCAGTTGACAGCACAGGTTTCCATTACGGATGAAGCAGAATATGCAGTCGCTTTTGTGATTATCGAACAGAACAGAATATAAGAAATATTGGTTATGAAAATTCACGAAAACAAGTCTTTGAAAAAAAATGAAAAAAAACCAGGACCTGTGATGCTGGATGTGGCAGGATTGACTCTGGACAAGGAGGATATCCGTCGCATTCGCCACCCTCTAACAGGAGGTGTTATTCTTTTTTCCCGGAATTTTGAAAACCGGTCCCAATTGCTTGAGTTGACACAGGCAATTCGTGCCGAACGTGATGATGTGATTATTGCAGTGGATCACGAAGGAGGACGGGTACAGCGGTTTCGAGATGATGGGTTTACGCATCTTCCAGCCATGAGAGAGCTTGGCAGATTATGGGACAGAAATCCGATAATTGCCTGTAAGACGGCAATATCAGTAGGATATGTTCTGGCAAGTGAATTGAGAACCTGTGATATTGATCTTTCATTTACGCCTGTTTTGGATCTGGATTATGGTCAGTCAGATGTTATTGGCAACAGGGCTTTTCATCGTGAGCCGCGTGTTGTAACCAAGTTGGCGCAAAATTTGAATTATGGTCTGGCATTAGCGGGTATGGCTAATTGTGGAAAACATTTTCCCGGGCATGGATTTGTTCAGGCGGATTCCCACCATGAAATTCCGGTCGATAACCGTAGTTTGGAAGAAATCATAAATGAAGATGCCATGCCATATCTGTGGATGGGAATAGGCCTGTCAGGAGTAATGCCGGCTCATGTTGTTTATCCTAAAGTGGATTCCTATCCGGCAGGTTTTTCAGAGAAATGGCTGACTATTCTTCGAAAAGAATTGCATTTTGATGGAGTGATTTTTAGTGATGATCTTCATATGCAGGGTGCTCGTGCAGTCGGGAATGTTGTCGACAGTGCAAAAGCGGCCTTAAGTGCCGGTTGCGATATGATTCTTATCTGTAATGCACCGGAACAAGCGGATGAAATTCTGGCAGGACTGGGATCTTATCAGGATAATATAAATTTTCGTCTTTCACGGGAACGTCTGGTTCGTTTATTCCCTACCAAATCATTTTTAAATTGGGATGATTTGCAAAAAGAAGCCCAATATCAACATGCACTGGATGCCGTTATGGCTTTTATGCAGAATTAATTGAGATATGCAAGACGGCAGCAAAACAGATTTGCAAAAAGAATTACTTCAAGTTGTTAAAAATTTGCCAAATTTGCCTGGGGTATACCGTTATCTGGATGATCATGCCCAGGTACTTTACGTCGGTAAGGCAAGGAATTTAAAAAAACGGGTAGGAAGTTATTTTCAAAAAACGGCGTTGTCTCCTCGTATCAAAATGATGGTAGAGAAAATTGCTCGAATTGAAACAACAATTACACGGAGTGAAGCAGAAGCATTCATACTTGAAAATCATCTTATAAAATCGTTGCAGCCACGTTACAACATACTCTTTCGGGATGATAAATCTTATCCTTATTTGAAACTGACAGGGCAGGATTTCGCAAGAGTTGTTTATTATCGAGGCTCAATCGATAAACAAAATCAGTATTTTGGACCATTTCCCAGTGCCTGGGCGGTTCGTGATTCCATCGAAATACTGCAAAAGGTTTTTCAATTACGGACTTGCGAAGATAGTGTTTTTTCCAAAAGAACGCGCCCATGTCTTTTGTATCAGATTAAACGTTGCAGTGGCCCCTGTGTCGGCTTGATTAGCCAGGCTGATTATAAGAAAGATGTGGAAAATGCGGCTCGATTTCTTAGAGGAGAACAAACCGATGTCCTAAAAGATCTGGAAGAAAGAATGCAGCATTACGCAGAGAAACTGGAGTTTGAAGAAGCTGCTGTCATACGAAATAAAATTGGCGCACTTTCCCAGATTTTGCATCAGCAAAGTATGGAAGCCATATCAGACACGGATGTCGACATTATTGTTGTTTTGGTAAAAGAAGGAAAAGTCTGTGTTAATTTGGCAATGGTAAGAGGAGGCCGCCATTTAGGGGATAGGGCATTATTTCCTTCCAATTTGCAAGAGGCATTAAATGAACAGAAGGAAATTGCAGAAAAACAGGTTCTTAAGGCATTTCTGGCGCAACATTACATGGATAAATTTATCCCTAATACATTAATTCTTAATATTGAATTGGATGAACCGGCGTTGATTGATGTGTTAATGAAACAGTGCGGGCATCACATCCATCTGGTTTTTCAGCCACAGGGATTGCGTCGGCAATGGCTGGAAATGGCAAAAACTGGTGCACAAATGGCTTTAAATCGTGTTTTGCATCAGGAAAACATTCAACAACAGCGTCTGGCAGATTTACTGGAACAGTTAGGTGTTGATATGACGGATTTGGATGCTCTACGGATAGAAGCATTTGATATCAGCCATACTCATGGAGAATCTGTTATGGCCTCCTGTGTGGTTTACCAATATCAGTCGATGCAAAATAAAGAATATCGAAGATATAACATTAATAACATTACACCTGGGGATGATTATGCTGCAATGCGTCAGGTATTGATGCGTCGTTATGAAAAATTTGCAGACGGTAATCAAAAAATGCCTGATATTGTTTTAATTGATGGTGGAAAAGGGCAGGTGGAAGTGGCAAAACAAGTCTTTTCCGAATTGGGTTGTGATATTTCACTCATTGTCGGTGTTTCAAAAGGGGCTGGTAGAAAGGTCGGTCTGGAAAAACTGGTATTTGCAGATGGTCGTAATTCGAAAGAATTGGGTAAGGATTCTGCCGCTTTAATGCTGGTGGCTCAAATACGTGATGAGGCCCATCGTTTTGCAATTACCGGAATGCGATTAAAACGTGATAAAAAACGTCAGACGTCGCGACTTGAAGAAATTGCTGGTATTGGAGCAAAACGTCGTCAAAAATTATTGGCCCGTTTTGGCAGTTTTAAAGGTGTTGCCAATGCCAGTATTGAAGATTTAATATCTGTTGAAGGCATTTCTCGGAAATTAGCACAGCAAATATATAATCAATTGCACTAAAATAAATACTATAACTAAAAAATGTATTTAAATAGGCATTCATAAAATGCAAAGTGTTTGTGAAATTCAAAGAAAGCGGACAATACCATTTAATGTCCCTATTTTTCTGACATGGTTGAGAGTAGCCATGATTCCGTTAGTGGTAGGTATTTTTTACTTGCCAGAGGGATGGCTGTCGCTATATTTTCAGAATTTGGGAGCCGTTATTATTTTTGTTATTGCGGCAATTACAGATTGGTTTGATGGTTATTTGGCGCGTCGTTGGAATCAAACCTCTGCGTTCGGTGCCTTTTTGGATCCGGTTGCTGATAAATTAATGGTGGCAGGAGCCCTTCTGGTTTTGGTTCAACTTGGACGTGTTCATGCTATTCTTGGATTTATTATTATTGGACGGGAAATAGCCATTTCTGCTTTACGAGAATGGATGGCAGGAATAGGAGAATCCCAATCAGTTGCAGTCAGTTCTATTGGGAAAATAAAAACAACGGCACAAATGATTGCCATTCCTATGCTTTTGTATTATGACCGTTTATGGCACATTCTTGATACGCGTGTCATCGGTGGTTGGCTATTGATTGTTGCGGCAACATTGACTGTGTGGTCAATGTTGTATTATCTTAAAAAAGCATGGCCTCTTATGAAAGAAAAAGGTTAAAAAAACT
>CAZAIY010000154.1:0-3708 GCA_964485295.1 uncultured Oxalobacter sp.
ATTCGTTGGGGGAGAGGGATTGATAATGTTGTTGATCTGAATCGGACTATTGATCATCTGACACAATTTTCAAACTTTGATATTTTATGTCTCCAGGAAGTGGCTTCAGGTTATCATGACCCTGATTTGAAATATGCGGATGGTTCGGATCAATTTGAAATATTAAGTAAAAAATTAGGGAGATACACTTCCATTAGAGGATATGCTGTTGATCATCCTTATTCCGAAGGAAGATCCAAATGTTTTGGCAATATGACTTTCTCCCGTTTTCCTGTTTTGCAGGTTTATCGTCATCGTTTGCCCCAATTGGCGGAACATAATGTAAAAAGCATGCCCCGTATGGCACTTGAAACGGTAATAGATACACCTGTTGGCATTCTTTGTATTGTTAATACACAATTAGAATTTTCTTCTGCTGAGCAGCGAATGGCACAAGTACGATATTTGCGTAATATCTATCAAAATGCATGGGAACAGGGCAATCTGGAAGAA
The DNA here is from genome assembly GCA_964485295.1 of uncultured Oxalobacter sp. Lineage (GTDB taxonomy): Bacteria > Pseudomonadota > Gammaproteobacteria > Burkholderiales > Burkholderiaceae_D > Oxalobacter. The sequence goes on from CAZAIY010000154.1 coordinate 493, forward strand.
ATCACAAAAAGTAAAGGCCCTTTTTCCGCTTATCCACATATAAAAGGATGTATTTTGGCGGGCGATTTCAACTTTTCTGTTGTTGCCAAGGAAAGAGATGAATTACTCCGCCCATATCAAGATATCAAAATACCACCGCTAGTCGATGCGTGGGAAAGTCTTTACCCCAATACGGAACATTTCCCAACAATGGGGTATTTTGATCATGCCAGATGGCCAGATGGTCCTTTTGTCTCTGACTATGTTTTTACAAGCGAAAATCTGAAAACGAAGTTACGAAAGATTCAGGTTGAAAAAGAAAGCATGGCATCAGACCATCAGGCTTTACTTTTAGAATTAAAAATCCAGAATTTATAACACTTGGGTCTGGGCTTCGTTATCCTGTCTTTCTCGGATTTCTCCTAACAAGTAGACTGTTTCACCGGCAGCCTGCAAATGCGACATGGCCAGATTGGCTTGATCCTTTGAGACAATGACAACCATGCCAATACCACAATTAAATACCCGATACATTTCCTCATCTGCAATATTGCCTTTTTGCTGAAGCCAGGTAAAAAGAGGTGGTATAACCCAGGCGTTTTTTTGAAGAATAGCGGTTAAATTTTTTTGCAAAATACGGGGTACATTATCGAGCAAGCCTCCTCCCGTTATATGAGCCATTCCCTTTACTTCTACCATTTCCATCAAAGATAAAAGCGGTTTGACATAAATACGAGTTGGCATCATCAAAATATCAGATAAGGGTTTTCCATAAAAATCCCCATTCAGATTCGGTTTGACGACATCAATAATTTTTCGAATCAGGGAATAACCATTTGAGTGGGCTCCAGAAGATGCCAGACCTAATACAACATCACCTGGAACAATAGTACTTCCATCAATAATTTTTGATTTTTCAACCACTCCTACGGCAAATCCGGCAAGATCATACTCCCCATCCGGGTACATTCCAGGCATTTCGGCTGTTTCTCCACCAATTAAAGCACATCCGGCCTGTTCACAGCCAATTGCTATGCCTTTGATGACTTCGGATGCTGTCTGAACATCCAATTTTCCACAGGCAAAATAATCCAGAAAAAAAAGGGGTTCCGCACCTTGAACAAGGATATCGTTAACACTCATGGCGACTAGATCAGTACCAACTGTATTGTGTCGATTAAGACTAAAGGCTAATCGCAGTTTTGTGCCAACTCCATCCGTGCCTGAAACCAAAACCGGTTCCTTATACTTTTTACTAATTTCAAAAAGTGCTCCAAAACCTCCTATACCAGCAAGAACACCTTCCCTCATGGTTCGTTTGGCAAATGGTTTGATTGCATTGACTAATGCTTCTCCAGCATCTATGTCAACACCGGCATCACGATAAGAAAGAAACGATTTGGATGTTGAATTCATGATGAAAAACAATATACAGCGTAAAATAACAAAATTATAAAAAAGATTGACGTAAAATCACATTTTAACAAACGTTACGTCAAGTAAGGGAAATATGGTTATTTTTACACCGCAGCAAAAGCAAACTGTAATATGGGTTAGCATCGGCATAATGCTAATAGTTCTTTTGCTATTGTTGGGCCCCATATTGACCCCTTTTATTGCCGGTGCCATTTTAGCTTATGCACTAAACCCGGGTGTGGATTGGTTAAGATCAATCAGAATTGGACCATTCAGATTGACCCGTACATTGGCTGTTCTTATTGTTATGGCCATTTTGTTTTCTTTATTTACTGCTTTGGGGCTGGTCATTGTGCCGATGCTTCTTGGTGAATGGCCTTTACTGTACGAACAGATTCCTTCATTTGCCGTGAAATTAAGTGAATCCATCCGCCCCTTTTTTCTTGAATTCGGTATTGATTTGCCTGTAGATACTGCCAGTTTCAAACGCTTATTAACAGAACATTTCATGTCACAAAACGATGATTTATGGAAATCCATTCTTGCTTCGGCAAAATTGGGTGGCGCAACTGTTCTGACATGGGCATGGAATCTGATTTTGATTCCGGTCGTTTTATTTTATTTGCTTAAAGACTGGCATTTGGTTACCAGAAAACTTCGTGACTCTATTCCTCGCAAATGGGTTCATCAAACCATTGGTTTCTGTAAAGAAGTCAATGTCATGTTGGCGCAATATCTGAGAGGGCAACTTTCCGTGATGCTAATTCTTGCTGTTTACTATTCCATTGCGCTCAGTTTGGCCGGATATAATGTTGCAATACCGGTTGGAATTATCAGTGGAATGCTGGCTTTTGTTCCATATATTGGTATTACCATTGGGCTTTCATTGGCAATTATTGCAACCATGATACAGTTTTCAGGTGTTCAGGCATGGATTGTATTGGCTGTTATTTATGGATTCGGACATTCTTTTGATGCATTTTTAATGACCCCAACACTTGTTGGAAAACGCATTCAGCTTCATCCTTTAATTGTCATTTTTGCTTTGCTTGCGTTTGGTCAACTTTTTGGTTTTGTCGGTGTTTTGATTGCATTACCTTCTTCAGCCATTCTTTCGGTTGCATTCAAACATTTGCGACATCATTATATTAATAGCAACTTTTATAACGCTTAATCATTATGCAACAACTGCTGCTGGACATCAGCATGCAAAAAAAACCGTCTTTAGAAACATTTATGACGGGAAAAAATGAAGAATTATTACAATTTCTTCATCATTTTGCATTACGTCACTCACAAGAACATTTCATTTATTTATGGGGTGAAAATGCTGTTGGGAAAACACATTTGCTTAAGGCTTTGGCGCAATACCCCAATACCAGATATATTTGCCCGGCTTCTGAAGAAACTGATTTTCTATATAATCCTGACATTTCGTTATATTTACTGGATGATTGTGACAAACTTTCTTCTGAAAAACAGGTTTTTGCATTCAATCTTTTTAATCAGGTACGGGAAAATCAGGCTTTTTTAGTTGCAGCAGGAGCAGTGTCTCCCTCTTCATTGCCGATACGTGAGGATCTTCGAAGCAGAATGAGTTGGGGATTGGCCTACCGTGTACATGGGTTATCCAATGATGAAGAAAAAATAAAGGTACTGGAAAACGTGGTAAGAGAAAGAGGATTCCATCTTGCCCAGGATGTGCTACCCTATCTCATTACGCATTATCCACGTGACATGCATTCACTTATCATCATTTTAAATGCATTGGATCGTTACTCTTTGCAAACCAAACGTGCTATAACTCTCCCACTTTTACGG
>CAZAIY010000155.1:0-3701 GCA_964485295.1 uncultured Oxalobacter sp.
AAAGATACTGTTAAAGCCATATTTTTTAAGATCAACATATTTATAGATATAGACCATGAAAAAAATCATCGCAGCACATTCTGAAATAGAGGAAGCCAGGGCCGCGCCACCGATACCCATTTGGGGAAATCCGAATTTTCCAAATATCAGTAAATAATTCAAAATGATATTGATAAAAACCATTAAAAACGAACTGATCGTTAAAATGCGGGTTTGTTCAATTCCGACAAAGTAGGCACGAAAAATAAGACAGACAAAAGCAAAGAAAAAACCATAACTGCGCCAGTCAAGGTAATGAATGGACGCCTGATAGATTGCTTCCGAAGCAAAAAGACCTTCAAGAATGATGGGAGAACATAATCGGGTTATGAAAAAGGCGATTAATGCCAGAAAAACCAGAAATAAACCGCCTTGAATGACAATAGGACCAATTTCAGAAAAACGCTTTTCTCCATTTCGTCGACCGATAAGAATCTGTCCGCCCATGGAAAAACCAAAGCCTATCATGAATAATGCCAGAAAAAACACCCCTGCCAGGGCGGATGCCCCCAATTCAATTTCCCCGACACGACCCAAAAAGGCCGTATCTGTCATCATGATCAGATGCTCGGCAATCAGACTAATCAGAATTGGAAAAGCAATTTTCCATATGTGACCATATGATATGGTTTTCATGAACGCATACAAAAACAAAAAAAGACCACGAGAGCAGATTATCCCACGGCCTTACAGAATCGAATTTTTTGACAAAAATGCTTGATGATCCGTCTTTTGCCATAAAAGGAAGTTGCATCATAAAAAGAGAAACCGTGACTGTCAAACAGGTTAAATGAAGTATTGATATGGGTCATATCAGGTTTTCAGATAGGATTTAAGTGTTCGATAGTCTGTTTTTCCACTTCCCAGTAAAGGGATGGCATCCATTTTGTGTATTTTCTTGACTGAATACAACAAAGATAATCCGGAGGCTCTAATGGCTTTATTGACTTCAGCCAGCGTTACTGGCAGGGAAGTAAAAAGGACGATTTCGGTTTCCCCTTCCCCGGATCCGGCTTCCACAGCCAATGAAATGCCCTCTTCCGGTGCATCAGGATGAGAGGAAAAAGCTTCAAGGAGTATATTTTCGATTTGTGGCAAAGAAATCATTTCTCCACCAATTTTAACGAATCGCTTTAATCTGCCGTGAAAAGTCAGTCTTCCTGTTTTATCCATGCTAACTAAATCACCGGTTCGATACCAAAGCTGCTCTTCAAATTCCACAAAGGGAGAAGCGGTTTCTCCAACATATCCTTGAAAAACACTTGGTCCACGAACTAAAAGCATGCCTATTTCATCTGTTTTGGCCCTGCCCGTGATGACATTTTCCTCTTCTTTTACAACAACACCTTTTAATGAAGGCAAAAGATGTCCGATTGTTCCAGGAACAATATTATTGGGCCGATTGACAGAAACGGCCGGAGCACATTCGGTAATGCCATATCCTTCGCAAAGAAAAGCATTGGGGCATTGTGCCGCAAAAGCTTTGTAGACATGTTCCGGACATTTTTCCGCTCCGACAAATGCATATTTGACACTGGAAAGACTGTCCGTGCCTTTTGCCTGATCCAAAAGTGCATTCATAAAGGTTGGCGGCATGGCAAGCAGACTCACCTGATAATCTCTGATTAAGCCATTAAGAAGAGCAGGTTCTGTCGGATTGGGATGAAAAACCGCCTTAATACCCGTTGTCAGGGGGATAACCAGTCCCACCATGAGGCCAAAAGAATGAAAAGGTGGCAGCATGGCCAAAACCGTATCATCAGGTTCGACATTTAATACCTTGATAATGTCGGTAGCATTGGCAAGCAAATTTTCATGTGTGAGCGGCACACCTTTTGGAAAAGACTCCGACCCTGAAGTAAAAAGGATTGCCGCCGTCTCGGGAATGGAAAAATATTTGATATCTCTCATCAATCTGGATTGAATGAGTCCCAGCACTTTATCGAAAAGCGTAAAGCTCCTGGCCATTTGATCGATAGCCAGCCATTGAACAGGTAATTTTTTTATTTCCATTCCCTGATGTTCAAGGCGCTCCATTAAAGGGGTTGCACTTATGATGTGCGTAACCCCTGTCAGATCCATGCAGTGTTTCAGATTGACCTTTCCGACTGTCCAGTTAAAAAAGACAGGTGTCTTGCCGGCCAGTAAAGCAGCAAGCCAAAGAACCACGGCAGCAGGTACGGAAGGCATCATGATACCTATTCTTTCTCCTGACAATGGCCTGATACGTCTTGCAATAATCATGGCACCCAAAAAGAGCTGTTCTCGGCTACGTAGTGCGGCTCTTTCCGCAAGCAAGGGCTCTTTTGGATTATGTTTTAGCTGCCTGAAAAAGGCGCTGACAATACAGGAATGATCGGTTGGCAGATCCAATGGGGCAACAGAAGATTTTTTAAACCATGCTTTTTGGGCAGGAGGGAAAATGGTTCCTGTATCCAGCTGTCCATTAGCCAGAAGCAGGCAATCGGCAACCGTGTTCAGTTTTTCCAGATTGGGAACACTTTGGTGATATTTCCCTTCAATTGCCAAAGCGACTTCCATTAGCATCAAGCTGTCCAGTCCAAGATCATTGCCAAGATCCATGCTGTCATAAACAGGGCTGTCTTCAGGCAGCCCGGCTGTTTGGCGCAATATATCAAAAACATCCTGCCTTATATCCGCTTTCACTTCTCTTGTATCAGCAATATTTTTATGGATGGTGTATTCGGGCAAGGCAATGGGAGTTTTTCCCTGCCAGAACCAGCGGGGAATTTTGACGGCAGGGGGTGTTGTCGCGTTATAAAATGCTTCCAGTTGTTTATTCAGTTGCCTTCTGTCCTTGATGTGAACCAGATGATTTGCTTCAACAAAATCAAGATGGACATGTCGTTTGGGTACCAGAAAAAGAAGATTGCCCACCAGGGTTAACATGCCACGAAAAACGGATTGATTGAATTTGGGGGGTTCTCCTGTTTCTCCATAACTGAAAGAACTTCCCCACAATCCGGTTGTCCTAACCAGAACGATCTGGATTTCCGGTGCCTGTTGCAGTAATGACCAGACACCGGATTTTCCGCCGACATTTTCTTTTGAGGAATGATAAATTCTGCCGGAAGGATACATCAGTACATGATTCCCTTCCTTTAGGCAGTCCAATACGGCATGAATGCTTTTTTGTGTATTGGATATGACTTTTTCCCCCTCTTTTACCAAATCGGGAATAGTGACGGCATTTAGAAATTTTCCCACCAGTTTTCCGTGCAATCCCGTTAATTGATTTTCATCTATCAATGGTCGAGGTGAATAACCTGCCAATTGGGAATAAACAATGAAAGGATCTATCAAAGCGGGATGATTGGGTAGAAAAAGTGTGGGTTTTTCGATCGTAATGGCCTGCAATCCATTAGAGGTTATTTTGTATCGTAATGAAAGCAGTAAATGCAAAAGGATACCGAAAAAAGTGTACCGTTTGAAAGTAAAAAGTTTCTGTAAACGACGAAACAGCCAGAACATGAATAGCAGTCCAATCAGACTGCCCCCAAACATCAGGTTGGTTGACAGGACTTTTCCCGTCAGTTCCTGTTTCCAATCGAAAATGGCAAGAAGAAAATAGGAAAGAATAATGCCGGAATAGGACAGAAAATTTGAAAGCGCCTGTACTTTCCCCTTCTCTCTTTTTTTGG
>CAZAIY010000156.1:0-3670 GCA_964485295.1 uncultured Oxalobacter sp.
AAAGGCTTTGGAGCAATGCTTTCTTTCGAAATTGATGACCCACAAAAAGTACCGCATATATTAAGTACAGTAAAGATTTTTTCCTTTGCAGAAAGCTTTGGCGGTGTGGAATCATTAATTACTTACCCTATTGTCCAAACCCATGCAGACATTCCGATAGAAACCAGAGAACGTTTAGGTATCAATGACTGTTTGTTACGTCTTTCTATCGGTATTGAGGATATTGATGATTTGATTGAAGATTTAAATCAAGCACTGTCGTATGATGTTGATAATTAAATAAAAGTTAAAAATATTTATTTTCAAAAACATATTTCAAGGAAATATCATGACAAGGATATTTGAAGACAATTCAAAATCAATTGGCAACACTCCCCTCGTTCGCTTAAACCGTATAGTCAATAAAAAAGCAACCGTACTGGCCAAAATTGAAGGACGTAATCCTGCCTTTTCAGTCAAATGCCGTGTTGGAGCAGCTCTTATTGCTGATGCTGAAAAAAAAGGACTGTTAAAGCCCGGCATGGAAATTATTGAACCGACAAGTGGTAACACAGGTATTGGTCTTGCTTTTGTTTCCGCCGCAAAAGGATATCAATTGACATTGACCATGCCTGAAACCATGAGCATTGAAAGACGCAAGGTCTTATCCATGCTCGGCGCAAAACTGAAACTGACTCCTGGCGCCGAAGGCATGAAAGGCGCTATTCGCGTTGCTGAAGAGCTTGTTGCCTCTAATCCTAAACATTACTACATGCCCATGCAATTTAAAAATCCAGCTAACCCGGCAATTCATGAAGCAACAACCGGTCCAGAAATATGGAATGATACGGATGGCATGGTTGATGTTATTGTCGCTGGTGTAGGAACCGGCGGAACAATTACCGGTATTTCCCGTTTTCTTAAAAGGAAAAAAGCCGATATTGTTTCCGTAGCGGTTGAACCGGCAGGCAGTCCCGTTATCACGCAAACCATGGCCGGATTACCTTTACAGCCCGGACCTCACAAGATTCAAGGTATTGGTGCCGGTTTCAAACCGGACACTCTGGATCTCTCTTTAATTGACCGTGTTGAAGCTGTAGAAGATGATGCGGCTATTACATTTGCGAAAAGACTGGCCAAAGAGGAAGGTATCTTATGTGGCATTTCTTCCGGAGCTGCAGTGGCAGCCGCTGCAAAACTGGCCGATTTGGAAGCATTTTCCGGAAAAACCATCGTTGTGATTTTGCCGGATGCCGGTGAAAGATACCTGTCATCCGTACTTTTTGATAATCTGGCCTGATTTTTCGACCCTCATATTTCTAAATCTAAAAAAGGTATCGACCCAGCCGATACCTTTTTTTCATTTTTCATCCCCCTTTTTTATCCCTCCAACCTTTTAAAAAAAAGAAGCAAATGCATTTGTTATAAAACATTTTTAAAGTTATATATAGGTTTAATAATATACTTTATCTTAATGATATTAAATTACATTTTTATTACTTATTTACTTATTTTTGTTTTGGAATAATGTGGTTTTTATTTGTTTGGCATGTTCATTTGTCTGCAGGATAGAATATGAAATTACTGGTATACTTTTTGCCAGTTCTTAAAATCCATATTTGTTCAGGAAACCGCTATGCGCTTTGAAGGAAGTTCCAATTACATTGCCACGCCAGATTTACAGCTTGCAGTTAATGCAGCCATGACGCTTCAACGCCCTTTACTGATAAAAGGAGAACCAGGAACAGGAAAAACCATGCTGGCAGAAGAAGTGGCGGCCGCATTAAATATGCCTTTACTTCAATGGCACATCAAATCGACAACAAAAGCCCAACATGGTCTTTATGAATATGATGCCGTATCCCGTTTGCGGGATTCACAGCTTGGCGAAGAAAAAGTTGCCAATATCGCCAACTATATCATCAAAGGTGTGCTTTGGGAGGCTTTTGAATCGGACAGACCTGCCGTCGTTTTAATTGATGAAATTGATAAGGCAGATATTGAATTTCCCAATGATCTTTTAAGGGAACTGGATCGCATGGAGTTTTACTGTTACGAAACCCAGCAACTGGTCCAGGCAAAACACCGCCCTCTTTTCATTATTACATCCAATAATGAAAAAGAGTTGCCGGATGCATTTTTGCGCCGCTGTTTTTTTCATTACATTACCTTTCCTGACAAGGAAACCATGTCAAAAATTGTGGATGTCCACTTCCCCAATCTATCTGAAAATCTCATGCGGGAAGCTCTGGAAGTTTTTTATGACTTGCGGCAGATCAATGGTTTCAAGAAAAAACCTTCCACATCGGAACTGATTGACTGGATCAAGCTTTTGAAAGCGGAAGGTATTGATCCAATGCTGCTTGCCGGAAAAGAAAAGCGCTCAGAAATGCCTCCCCTATTTGGTGCATTAATGAAAAACGAACAGGATGTTGAAATGCTGCATCGTATTGTCAAAATGAACCGCCAGAGAAATTGATGCCATCATGTTAATTGACTTTTTCCTGCATTTAAAAGAACGACGTGTACCAGTAACGATTACTGAGTTCCTGGCTTTGCTTGAAGCCATGCAGGCAGGCCTCGTCAATTGCAGTCTGGATAATTTCTATTCCCTTTCCCGAATTTGCCTGGTCAAAAATGAAGCCCATTATGATCGCTTTGATGTCGCATTTTCCGAATATTTTGAAAAAATAAAAAAACAGGACCATTCTGGTGACAATTTTCATGAAAACTGGCTGGAAACCGCTGCCAAAAACGTTTTAAGCGCAGAAGAACTGGCCATGCTGGATATTGCAACTGCAGACAATAACGATCTCATAGCCGGGCAAACCTTTTTGGACGACAAAAAACCGGTTCTGGACAAAGCAACCGATACCAGTAACAGTTCTTTTAATGTAACGGGTATCAATCTGAATCCACTTCAAAACAAGGAATTTTTGGAAGAACCTCCTCAAAAAACGGTCAGGGCCTGGGACAGCCGGGAATTCAAAGGACTGGATGACGAGCTTGAACTGGGGACACGCAATATTAAAGTTGCTCTGAGACGTCTGAGAAAATTTGCCAGGGAAGGCATACCTGACGAACTGGATCTGGAAGAAACCATTAGAAGTACAGCCCGAAATGCAGGCTGGCTGGATCTTGTCATGCGACCGGAACGAAAAAACAAGGTCAAGGTACTCCTGCTTTTTGACATAGGCGGCTCCATGGTTCCTTATATAAAAAGTTGCGAGGAACTGTTTTCTGCCGCCAAAAGCGAATTCAAGTATATGGATTTTTTTTATTTCCATAACTGTATTTATGATACGGTCTGGAAATATGACAATGCATCAACGACCATCCACTACCCTCTTCACTTTTTAACCAATAAATTTGGTCAGGATTACAAATTGATTATTGTGGGTGATGCGCACATGGGGCCAACCGAAATCAGTTTGCCCAATACCAATTATTACAATACCGAGGGATCTTACTCCGGTGAAACCTGGATCAGAAGTCTTTTAATGCATTTCAAACATGCTGTATGGTTAAATCCTGAACCGGAGCGTTTCTGGAAAGGAACCCGATCCATTGAAATGATTCAGGAAATCATGGAAAACCGCATGTATCCATTAACCATCAGAGGTCTGGATGAGGCCATGCAAAGCTTAAACAAATAATATTTTGTCTTTCAGAATCAATCATTTAAAACCAT
>CAZAIY010000157.1:0-3642 GCA_964485295.1 uncultured Oxalobacter sp.
CGATGACAAATCGTCGAGCATCTCCATTACCCCATCAAATAAGGTAATCTGCTGGCTAAAATGCAGATAAAAACGTCTGTACTGTTCTGCCATTTGACGATGAATGGCAACACTGGCTCCTGGCATGATCGCTTCCATGGCTTCATAAAGCCCCAAACCAATAACATGTTCGGCAGTTTCCTTACTGGGGACAGGTAACCCCAATTCACCTGCAGCGGCCTGAATGCTTTTAACAATCGCAGCCGTACTGTCCATGAGTGTGCCATCCCAATCAAAAACGATCAGGTCAAAATTGTTTGTTTTCATATTTTTTACTTATTTTCAATAAGCACTGTTTTTGGCAGATTGGGAAAAGAAAATGCCATTGTACCCTTTTTCGACATATTGCTTATGTATTTTCATCCATATGCAGGCTTTCAAGATAATGTCTGCATTCGGAAGGTAGCGGCGCTGTGATGGTCATTGCCTCACCTGTTTGGGGATGGACAAAAGAAAGTCTGTAAGCATGAAGAAACATTCTTTTCAAAGTGCCTCCCGTTTCATTGACTTTCTGCAATCGTTTATTGAGTTCAAAATCTCCATATTTGTCATCACCCACAATCACATGACCGCTTGCCGCCAAATGAACCCGGATCTGATGGGTTCTTCCGGTTTTCAATTCGGCTTCAAGCAGAGTGAAACCGTTATATCTTTCAAGAACATTGAAAATGGTATGGGAAGCAATACCATTTTCCTGAACACGTACCCGTCTTTCTCCTTCTGCTGTCAAATACTTGAAAAGCGGCAATTTGACATGCTGTCTCTGGTTTGTCCAGTTTCCCTTGACAAGGGTCTGATAACGTTTATCAATGCTTCCTGCCCGCATTTGTTCGTGAATTTGTCTTAAAGCAGACCGCTTTTTGGCCAGCATTAATATGCCGGACGTTTCTTTATCCAGACGATGAACCAGTTCCAGATACTTCAGTTCAGGCCGGGAAGAACGAATCTGTTCTATGACACCAAAATCCACTCCCGAACCGCCATGAACAGCTATACCGGCAGGTTTATTGATGATCAAAAGATATTCATCTTCAAAAAGAATATCGAAGCGGGCATGCGGAATATACTTTTCCTGACGCTGTGCCAGCCTGATTGGAGGAATACGAATGACATCATCCGTTTTCAGACGGTATGTCTGGTCAACTCTTTTCTTGTTGACCCTGACCTCACCTGAACGCAAAATTCGATAAATATGGCTTTTGGGTACTCCTTTACAAAACCGGAAAAGGTAATTATCAATACGCTGTCCCGTTTCATTTTCAGAAATCGTAACCTGCTGGACGCCTGCTAAATGGCCTTCAACAGAAAAATCCGGCCGCTTTTTGGCAAGATCGCTTGCCTTACCTCTATTAGTTTGGTTCATTTGAATATATAATCTAGGCAAAGTTTGTGCATTTTATTTTGCACAGCTGTTTTTTTGTGTATGCAGTGAATTTTAGCATTCTACACAGGAGGTATATCCATTGGCCTCGTCATTAGACAAATTGAATGGGTAAGTTGTGTACGCACTTTTTAGCCGATCAGGGTCGCGCCATGAAGCAGCAACCGGGTCTGGCAGAAAAAGCAGGATTTTGCGTCGGAAACTGAAAGAATATAAAGCGTCAAGCAAAAATATTAAGAACGATTAAACCTTGCTTGCGAAAAAGTATATTAGAAAAAGCGTTGAATTATTTGATGGCCAAAGCCTAACAAGATTATTTATAAAATAGGAACATGTATATTGCTGGCATCATAGCCGACATCAATAGGGATCAAAAATTTTCTCCTTTAATGAGAAAAGGAGCGCTTTTGTCTTTTCCAAATCCTCAGGGACATTTTTTCTTTTCCACTCTCCTTCCTGCCGTACATCCGGATGAGCTGTCGCAACAATAGCGACGTAAACAGGCTGAAAGCCTCGGAGTATATTAATTATGAAACGAATGTTGTTTAACGCAACACAACAGGAAGAGTTGCGTGTAGCAATTGTTGATGGACAAAAGCTTCTTGATCTTGATATTGAAACAGCCGGAAAGGAACAGCATAAATCAAATATCTATAAAGCTGTTATTACGCGAATTGAACCGTCTCTTGAAGCCTGCTTTGTCAATTACGGCGAGGATCGTCATGGTTTCCTTCCTTTTAAGGAAGTTGTCAGAAGTCTCTTTAAGGAAGGGGTTGACGTTCGTAATGCATCCATCAAGGATGCATTGCAGGAAGGCCAGGAAATCATGGTCCAGGTTGAAAAAGAAGAACGCGGCAATAAAGGAGCGGCGCTTACCACCTTTATCTCACTTGCCGGCCGTTATCTGGTTCTCATGCCAAACAATCCCCGCGGTGGCGGTGTGTCCCGTCGTGTTGAAGGAGAAGAACGTCAGGAACTTCGAGACAATATTGAAAAACTGGATCTTCCAAAAGGCATGTCTGTTATTGCCCGTACAGCTGGTATCGGCAGAAGTGTGGAAGAACTGCAATGGGACTTGAATTATCTGCTGCAATTATGGAGAGCCATTGATGGTGCCAGTACCTCCTCTCCAGGTGCTTTTTTAATCTATCACGAATCCTCTCTGGTCATTCGGGCCATTCGTGATTACTTCCAGCCGGATATCGGCGAAATCCTGATTGATACGGATGAAATTTACGAGCAGGCTCGCCAATTCATGAGCCATGTTATGCCGGATATGGTAAACCGGGTCAAACGGTACAGGGATGATATTCCCCTTTTCTCCCGTTTTCAGATTGAACATCAAATTGAAACCGCCTATTCCCGCATTGTTCCCTTGCCATCAGGTGGATCCATCGTCATTGACCATACGGAAGCCCTGGTATCAATTGACGTGAATTCGGCCCGTTCAACTCGCGGTGGCGATATTGAAACGACGGCATTTAATACCAATTGTGAAGCCGTGGATGAAGTTGCCCGTCAATTACGATTACGGGATTTGGGAGGCTTGATTGTCATTGACTTCATTGATATGGAAGTCTCCAAAAACAAACGGGAAATTGAAAACCGTCTGAAAGAAGCCCTGCATAATGACCGGGCACGTGTGCAGATGGACAAGATTTCACGATTTGGTCTGGTTGAATTATCACGCCAACGCCTGCGCCCTGCTCTTTCCGAAGGCAGTCATATTACCTGTCCTCGTTGTAACGGTACCGGACATATTCGTGATGTGGAATCTTTTGCCCTGCAGGTTCTTCGAATTATTGAAGAAGAATCGATGAAGGAAAGTTCTGCCGCCATTCATATTCAACTCCCTGTTGATGTTTCCGCTTTCCTTCTCAATGAGAAACGTAGCGAAATCATGAAAATTGAATCACGTCATCGTGTGATAATAATGGTCATTCCAAACAAGTATCTGGAAACTCCCCGATACAAACTGGAACGCCTAAAACATGATGACCCGCGTCTTGAAGACCATCAATTAAGCTTTGAACTGGCTGAAGAATCCACTGAAGTGGATATGAGTTTTAATAAAACACACAAAGATGCGATAAAACCACGTCAGGAAGCTCTGGTAAAAAGCATTTCTCCGGAAGTGCCTCCTCCACCTCCAGTAGAAGTGACTGCCCCTAAAAAAGCACCAGAAACCGAAACTACCGGTTTCTGGGATAAATTGATGTCTT
>CAZAIY010000158.1:0-3633 GCA_964485295.1 uncultured Oxalobacter sp.
GTCGCCCAATACCCCCCCCAAAACAAAATCCGTTTTTCTTTTTTTTTAAATCTTCATTCCCGTTGACATTACTTAAATCAGGTTATCCCGATCAGAGGCAATATAGGTTCATAAGGCTCAAAAACCTTTGTTTTATTCAAGGAGAATCATTATGTCCAGATACACTTTAAAAACAGCTTTTGGAAAGTTTGCGCTTTCCGGTCTTTTTCTGCTTTTTTCCGCTGTCCTGTCCATGGGAGCGGCAACGGCGCAAAATGCCAATACACAGAGCAAAACACCTGCTTCCAGCCAGAATAGCGCCGCTCAGGATGTTTATCAGAAAAACAAACTGGCCCGCTGCGATATTTTCAGTGGTGACATGAAACTTTTGTGCCGTCAGCAAATTATGGACGGCCCTATTCAGGGTTCCGTACAACAGGGCGGAACGCTTTATGAACCTGCCGTACTGGAAACCATTTTACTTGTCCCTGAAGAGTAATCCGTATTCTGGGCGGTAGTTGAAAAAATTACCGCCCGAAACAGGAAAGCCCTTATCCCAGTTCGTCCAGTACCCTGCGACGAAACCCGACCCCCATCGATTTGGCAATGGCTTCACAGGCCTTGATATCCACATCCGGCAATCCGTCAACCGCCGTGAGCGTTACATCCGCACCGGCATCTTTGGCACTTTTGACAAATTCCAGCATGGATGAATAGGTTCCCGGTCTTTTGGGATTGCAATGTCTGTTATAAACCGATTCATTTTGTGCGTTTAGCGAAACGGACATGGTCTGGATATAACGCGCCAGATCCGGCGCCACATCCCGGCCATGCTCGATATTGGCAACGCCGCTTGTATTTAAACGAAGTTTTGCGCCTTTTTCCCGTAACCTTTTTGCAACTTCGAGGACAACATCAAGTCGCATGGTCGCCTCCCCCATGCCGCAAAACACGATTTCATCATAGTCAGCCGGATTGCCGGCGGCGTCTACCAGCTCTTCAACCGTGGGCTCGCGATGCAGTCGCATACTCATGTCGCGAATATCCCATTCCCCATTGAATTTCGGGCAAAACCGGCAGCGCAAACTGCAGCGATTGGTCACATTCAGGTATCGACTGTTCCGGATGGTATAACCAATTACCTCTTCCGGTTTTTTCGCCGTCTCAGCCATCCTTCTCTCCTCTTATTTGCCGAAATTTTTATGCCGGCCTGCCTGTAATTACTTCATGAATTACTTCATGAACATGCTGATTAACACCATGGCCAAACCGGTATTGATCGCAATATTGAGTTTATTTGCCACTTTGTCGTAAGCTCTTAAAATGTTTGCCAGCATCCAGCCACCCCAAAGCAGAATTTCTCCGCCTCCCCGAAAAAGCTGGGTATTGGTTTCAGCCATCTGAACGCGAAAAATTCCCTGTATGAAAAAGACCAGGCAAATAACTGCTAAAACAAGGCGAACGGGTCTTCTGTTTATAAACGCCCAAAATGCCTCCATATTCATGTTTTTCTTCCTAAAAAACTTTTTTCAACCGCTTGTCATTGACCTATTCTACCGTAACCGATTTGGCCAGATTGCGAGGTTTGTCAACATCCGTTCCCCGAACCAAAGCCGCATGATAGGCCAAAAGCTGCAGGGCAACGACATGAAGTAAAGGTGAGAGCTGCCCATAATTTTCCGGCAGGCGGATCACATGAATACCGGGTTCGGAAATGATATGTGTATCGGAATCCGCAAAAACAAAAAGTTGCCCCCCGCGCGCCCTGACTTCCTGCATATTGGACTTTAATTTGTCCAGAAGATCATCCCTTGGCGCAACGGTTACAACCGGCATCTGATCCGTTACCAAAGCCAAAGGACCATGCTTTAATTCACCGGCCGGATAGGCTTCCGCATGAATGTAGGATATTTCTTTCAGTTTCAAGGCGCCTTCAAGTGCAATCGGGTAGTGAATGCCCCGGCCCAAAAAGAGGGCATTTTCATATCGGGAAAAAGTTTCCGCCCATGAAATAATTTGGGGTTCTAACGCAAGAACCGCTGAAATGGCTGCCGGCAAATGCCGTAAATCCCGTAAATAGTTTGCTTCCTGATCCGGCGTCAGACGTCCACGCAACTTGGCAAAAACCAGGGTCAATAGAAAAAGCGCCGCCAATTGTGTTGAAAAGGCTTTTGTGGAAGCCACTCCAATTTCAATACCGGCCCGCGTGATATAGGCCAGTTCACATTCCCTGACCATGGCGCTGGTTGCCACATTACAGATCGTCAAGGTATGTTTCATGCCCTGCTCTTTCGCATGACGCAAGGCCGCCAAAGTATCAGCCGTTTCACCACTTTGGGTAATGGTCAGAACCAGTGTTTTGGGATTGGAAATACTGGTGCGATAACGGTATTCACTGGCAATTTCAACACTCACAGGAATACCCGCTTTGGCTTCCAGCCAGTATTTGGCCGTCATTCCTGCGTAATAACTGGTACCGCAGGCCAATATTAAAATGGAATCGATTTCCCTGAAAACCGCTTCGGCATCTGCTCCAAAAAGATGGGGATTGAATTGTTCAATACCTTGCAGGGTATCAGCCAAAGACTGGGGCTGCTCAAAAATTTCCTTTTGCATGTAATGCTGATAGGGTCCCAGTTCCGCTGCCGTTGTATAGGCCTGAACCAGACGGACTTCCCTTGACGTTTTTTTTCCGGACCCATCATAAATATGGTACTGATCAACCTGCAGATCAACAATATCGCCTTCTTCCAGATAGATAATCCGATCTGTGGTACCTGATAAGGCCATCGCATCCGATGCGAGGAAATTCTCAGCGTTACCCAGTCCCACTACCAGGGGTGACCCCTGTCTGGCACCGACCATCCGTAAAGGTTCATCACGACAAATGACAGCAATGGCAAAAGCACCTGTCAAACGGGCAACGGCACTTTGAACGGCTTCCAACAAATTCCCCTGATAAAGGGAATCGATAAGGTGTGCCAGCACTTCCGTGTCCGTCTGACTCGCAAATTCATAGCCCTGATTTAAAAGCTCTTGACGCAGTTCCAGATAATTTTCGATGATTCCGTTATGAACAAGCGCAATTCTTTCACGGGAAAAATGGGGATGCGCGTTCGCTGTCGTTGGTGGCCCATGCGTTGCCCAGCGGGTATGGGCAATTCCCATAAAACCGGCCAGTCTGAAAGTATGGATCTGGTTTTCCAGATCAGCCACTCTGGCCGTACTGCGTGTTCGGCGCAAATGCCCGTCCGCATAGAGCGCAATACCGCAAGAATCATATCCTCTATATTCCAGTCGCTTTAACCCCTCTATCATCATGGGGGTCACATCCCGCGCAGCCAGTGCTCCTACTATGCCACACATACCCTGTTTTCCTCGTCCTGATCAGTTTGGTTTATTTTTATGATTTGGTTTTATCAAAGACGTTATTGTAGCGATAAAAAAAGAAGAGAAAAGCTTTTCGTTTCAAACTGAAACAAATTGGAAGCGAAATAGAAAAACGCACATGTTAGACATGTGCGTTTTTGTCCTGCTTTTGAAACTATCCTAGGGAGAGCTTCATGGATGAGTCACAAATTAGAATTTGTGGGTCATACCGATTTGTACACCAGTGGCGCTTTCACGATCGATATCGTTCCATCCTGTTTCTGC
>CAZAIY010000159.1:0-3621 GCA_964485295.1 uncultured Oxalobacter sp.
AGGGTCTTTTGTCTGGAAGAAATGCTCCACTGTGACGGGCGCTTGGAAGAAGTCAGGTTTGTTGAATTTCCGTTTGAAAAATATGGAGAAACGGCAGAAATTGCAGTCGGTCAGGAAAAAGTCAAAGTATGGAAAGAGCCGTTTATGACCCCCTGTGGTGAAATTTATATATGGGTGACAGAACATTATGACCTTTTAAAAATAGCAGAAAGCGCTGTTTGAATGCTTCAAACAGGTAAATGATTTTTTTCCTGTAAATTGATCACCGTTTCATCTTAGCGTGGCCGGCTTCTCAAAACGTCTACTTTTTCGCAAATATGCAAAACAAACAAAAAATCGAGAAAAAAAAGATATCTTCATCACAATCGTCAAGGACTGTAATACCTCCAAGGAATAAAAAACCCCGTTATGCACCTATTCTGATTTCAGAAAGCAAAGGCATCCGGTATTTGCATTTTGGAACCGAATGGATTCAGGGAGCAATGCGAATCAGATATCCATATCGAATAGAACTCGCTTATGGCCGCCAGATGATGGCATGGATGTTATTTGTTTCCAGTCCCAAACAGATTGTCCAGCTGGGTTTGGGAACAGGTGCATTGGCAAAGTTTAGTTATAAACATTTTCCTGAAACCAAAATAACTGCTGTTGAATTGAATCCGGAAGTCATCGAAATTTCCAAAGTGATGTTTGCCTTTCCTCCGGAAGATGACAGATTATCTGTTCTTGAAATGGATGCCCTGAATTTTGTTCTGGATGATTCCCACAAGAATTCAACAGATGTAATTCACGTTGATTTGTATGATGCCACCGCCCGTGGCCCTGTCCTAGATACAGTGGAGTTTTATCAGGCATGTCATGATTGCCTGACTCAAAATGGTGTGATGACAGTCAATCTTTTTGGAGAACATAAAAGCTTTCAGAAAAACTGGAAAAATATTCAAAAAGCTTTTCCTTATGCCATTGCCATGCCGAAATGTCCAGAAGGAAATGTTGTTGTTTTGGCTTTCAAAAAAGAACCTGATATCGATTTTGAAAAATGGATAGAAACAGCAAAACAAATAAAACAAAATACAGGACTTGCCGCCCTCAAATGGGTCAGGGAATTGAAAAAGGTTTTAAAAAAAGGATAAAAACATATCAATCGTCAATTCCGACCATAACGTTATCAATTTTAATAATAGCGTAGGCCTCTTTCCCTACTACCAGCCCCAAACGATGAACTGAAGCGGTACTGATTTGAGAGCTGATCAAAATGCCGGGAGCAATTTCAATTTCAACTTCCGAATTGATAGAACCTTCATTGATTTTTTTTATTATCCCTTTTAACTGATTTCGAGCACTGATTTTCATAAAAAACCTCTTTTCTATTAAAAAGTATGTTCTGGCGCAGGAAAGGAACCATCTTTGACAGCAGCAACATAGGCACGTATAGCATCTTCTATGCTATTTTGGCCTTCCATGAAATTGCGGACAAAACGAGCCTTTTTACCGGGATAAATATTTAGCATGTCATGCATAACCAGAACCTGACCGGAACAATTAGGACCGGCTCCAATACCAATTGTTGGAACCGAAACAGCTTGCGTAATTTCTTTTCCGACTGAGGCAGGAACCGCTTCAATCAGGATAATACTGGCGCCAGCTTCTTGCAGGGAAATTGCATCTGTCACAAGCCGTTGTGCCGCTTGAGCTGTTTTACCCTGAACACGATATCCACCCAATTGATGAACCGATTGCGGGGTCAAACCAATATGTGCACATACCGGAATTGAACGCTCCACAAGAAAACGTGTGGTTTCAACAATCCATGAACCCCCTTCAATCTTAACCATATGTGCGCCGGCACGTATCAATTTTACTGCATTCTCGTAAGCAACCTCTGGAGTAGGATGTGTACCAAAAGGCATATCACATACAATTAATGCGGTTTGATTCCCTTTGGCAACACAAGCAGTATGATAGACCATATCATTGATTGTGACGGGTAAAGTGGAATCATGTCCCTGACAAACCATACCAAGGGAATCACCAATCAAAAGCATTTCAACGCCACAGTGATCCATCAATGCCGCAAAACTGGAGTCGTAACAAGTCAACATGGTAATTTTTTCTCCTTTGGCATACAGATTTGCCAAAGAAGAAACCGTAATTGTTTTGCGGTTTTGTAAGTAAGTTGCCATGGTTATCCTCTATATCTTAAGTGTTACTAATGGAGAATGCATGATAAAGGTAGTTATCATATAACTTCATGATCTAAAAATAAAATAGACCGCACCAATCAGGCATAAAGCAGCCCAAATATAATCCAGTTTGAAAGGTTCTTTCATGTACAGCATGGCAAAAGGAACAAATACACCTAGTGTAATGGTTTCCTGCAAAATTTTTAGCTGAGCCAGACTATATTGTGAAAAACCAATTCTGTTGGCCGGAACCTGTAATAAATATTCAAACAGGGCAATTCCCCAACTGATAAAAGCTGCAGTATACCAAGGTGATGAACTTAAATTACGTAAATGACCATACCAAGCAAAAGTCATGAATACATTGGAAAGAATCAATAAACCTGTAGTTTGGACAATAATGGGAATTTGCATAATCGGAACCTTGTTTCAAATAGATAAAATGGAAATCCGTTGAGCCTGGACGAATTCAACATATTCCTGGGCAGGGAGTTTTCCTGGGATCATGATTTCCGGGTTTATTTCAAGTAAAGGAATCAGTACAAATGCTCGTTCGGTTATTCGCGGATGAGGCAATGTTAACGAAACACTTTCCATCTGGAAATCATCATACAGAAGAATATCAAGGTCAAGGGTACGAGGCGCATTGCGATAGGTTCTTTTTCTCCCATGACGATTTTCAATCTGATGCAATTGTTCCAGCAAAATATCCGGAGAAAGAGAGGTATGAATACAAATGACGGCGTTGATATAATCATTGCCACTGGCATTGACAGGTGCACTACGATACAGACTTGATTTCGCGACAAGTGTTATAAAAGGCAGTTGCTGAAGTTGCGAAATAGCAGAAAGAACATATTCTGTAGAATTGCCAAGATTGGATCCAATACCAATATAAACTGTATGTTTTTTCATTCTCTGGCTTTTTCAAGTGTCGTTTGATTTGGTGTACTGGCAACCATATGACGTTTTCTATGAAAACGTCTTTTTTTCCGTTGGGGTGAAGAAGAAGTATTTTTAGAAGAAGTGTTTTTTAATAACTCTTCTCTGGAAGTACTGTCTGCATGGATAAAAGTCGTCCACCACTGACTGATTTCAGAATCAATTTCTCCAGCTTCACTTCGCAGTAACAAAAAATCATAGGCTGCCCGAAACCGGTCATGTCCCAAAAGATTGTATATGGTTCTTTTTGTTCGGCGTTCGAGCCTTGGTTGCAAAGCCCATATATCCCGCATATCTGAAACAATGCGTTTCTGGATGGCCAGTTTTTCCATTTGTGCATCCAGAATATGGCCTGCTGCAGCATGCAGGGCAGGAATGGGGTATTCTCCTTTTGAACGATATTCCGCCCATTTTTCCATGACTTGTGTCCAAAAAATGGAAGCAAAAATGAATCCGGGTGAAACTGTTTTTCCTTCACGAATGCGTTGATCGGTTT
>CAZAIY010000160.1:0-3605 GCA_964485295.1 uncultured Oxalobacter sp.
GCACCAATTTTTTTAAAACCGGTTCCTGATTGACTGAACCCAGTCCTTTTCCATGAATGATTCTGACACAACGCATCCCTTTTAAAAGACAGCGTCGTAAAAATTCACTGAGAAAATCTCTCGCCTCCTCACGTCTTTGTCCATGCAAGTCAAGTTCATCTTGAATAATCCAGTAACCCCGCCTCAGTTTTCGAACAACATCTTGTCCTATTCCGTTTTTTCTATAACTAAGATCACCATCTGTTTCCAACAAAGTATCCACGTTGAATTCATCCGAAATGGATTCTTTCAATGCGGCCTGATTGTCAGCAATGCGCTGTTTGGGGATAGGTAAAGGCTTAGGGATTTCCAAAACAACTCTATCATTAAAATTCAAGGGAATAACATCGCCTACGCTTTCCCGAAAAAGATTGGCTTCCCGTTTCGCTATACGTTCTTTTCGTCTTTTTTCTTCTGCCGCCTGTTCTTCCGCTTCTTTTTTCTTTTTCAACGTCTTATGAAGCGATTTCAAATCTGAAAAATTTTTAAACGAAGATGACATCGCTTCATCCTGTCAATTCAGGTTTTCAAGGTAATGCTTAACATCCAATGCAGCCATGCAACCGGAACCCGCACTGGTAATAGCCTGCCGGTACCGGTTA
Source organism: uncultured Oxalobacter sp. (assembly GCA_964485295.1). Lineage (GTDB taxonomy): Bacteria > Pseudomonadota > Gammaproteobacteria > Burkholderiales > Burkholderiaceae_D > Oxalobacter. The sequence goes on from CAZAIY010000160.1 coordinate 642, forward strand.
TCCTGAACATCTCCTGCAGCAAAAACACCGGGAATACTTGTTGCTGTTGCCATTCCTTCGTGACCACTTCTCGTCACAATATAACCTTCTTCCAGATCCAACTGTCCTTTAAACATTTCCGTATTCGGGGAATGTCCAATGGAAATGAAAATACCATGTATGGCAATATCTTTAAGAGATCCATCCATTACAGAGCGAATACGTACACCGGTTACACCTGTACTGTCTCCTAAAATCTCATCGACAACCGAGTTGTACAAAATATCGATTTTTCCTTGCTTGACACATTGCATTAATCGCTCCACCAAAATAGGTTCAGCCCGAAATGTATCACGACGATGAATCAGCGTTACTTTTGATGCAATGTGGGAAAGCGTAATTGCCTCATCAACAGCCGTATTGCCACCACCGACAACTGCTACTTCTTTTCCCTTGTAAAAGAAGCCATCACAGGTAGCACAGGCAGAAACTCCCCTTCCAATATATTTTTCTTCCGAAGGCAAGCCCAAATACTTTGCTGAAGCACCTGTCGCAATAATCAATGCATCACAGGTATATTCCTGTAATTCTCCAATCAAACGAAAAGGTCTTTCATCCAATTTCGCTGTATGGATATGATCAAATACAATCTGTGTTTCAAAACGTTGTGCATGTTCCAGAAAACGCTGCATCAACTCTGGACCCTGGATTCCCATGGGATCTGCCGGCCAGTTTTCCACTTCGGATGCCGTCATCAATTGCCCGCCCTGCTGCATACCCGTTACCAAAACAGGTTTAAGATTTGCTCTTGCAGCATAAATAGCGGCTGTATAACCTGCCGGTCCGGAACCCAATATCAGGACAGAAGTATGCAATGGCGTCGACGTCATAAAGAAACCTTTTAAAAATTATCAAGTTGCACGCATTTTGTATAAAATACATTAAAAAGATAAATATAATATTATTTGCTATCCATTCAAATAGACTAAAACTTGTTAAGATTATAAACGAAAGCTTCAAGGCTCATTGAAGCTCCATAATAAATGATTGTTTTTTATTAAACAAAAAAATAAAACCCTGTTAATTATCCATCATCATTAAAAATTGGCCTATTGACATTGAATTCATGAGCAAAACATCTTCTGTTTATAAAAGAAATGTGGAATCAAAGAGTTCCCTACCGGTTCCTCCAAGTAAATTGGTACGGCATTTAACCGAAGCCCGCTGGATTTTGTTATTAACTGTAACCATTTTCTTCTTTATCATGCTATACACCTATTCAAAGGAAGATCCCGGTTGGTCTCATGCGGTGACTGTCGATAAAATCCATAATATGTGCGGAAGATTGGGTGCCGGGTTTTCTGATCTTTTTCTTTTCATTTTTGGTTTGTCAGCGTGGTTTTTTGAATTGTGGTTATTAAAAGCTGTTTTGCAAGGATATCGTCGAATTTCCAATTTGCTGTTATTGAAAGAAACACCAAAACCCGGATGGTTTCGTGACCGTTTTATTCCAAATTTAGGTTTTGCCATTTTGATTGCCTCGAGTTCTTCAATTGAATTTTTGCGGATGCATTCAATGAAAGCTCAACTTCCTCGTATGCCAGGCGGTATCCTGGGAGAATTTCTTGGTACGCATGCCATGCAACAACTGGGATTTACGGGTTCCACTCTTGTTTTACTCATCTTTTTTGCTTTGGGATTAAGTCTTTTTCTTCAAATGTCATGGCTTCAGCTGGCCGAAAAAATTGGCACCATTGTTGAAGGATTTTTCAGTTTCATCCTTAAAGTTTATCGTGTTCGTCAGGACAGAAAAATCGGCCAGGAAGCCATTTTGAAACGTGAAGAAACCATTGAACAGGAAAAGGCAAAAGCCATTGAAACACCACGTGTCCATATTGAACCGCAAATCACGACTGTTCCCAAATCCGAACGTGCGGAAAAAGAAAAACAGGAAGTGCTTTTTACTGAATTGCAAGAACTTCCCCCACTCTCCTTGCTAGATGATGCCCCTCCACCGGAAAATCTTTTAACTGAAGAAACACTGGAATTTACCAGTCGTCTCATTGAAAGAAAGCTTTCCGATTTTGGCGTTCGGGCACGTGTGGTCAGTGCACACCCGGGTCCTGTCGTTACCCGGTATGAAATTGATCCTGCAACAGGGGTAAAAGGCAGTACCATTGTCAATCTGGAACGGGATTTGGCCCGTTCCCTCTCCCTGGTTTCAATCCGTGTGATTGAAACCATTCCGGGAAAAAATTATATGGCACTGGAACTGCCCAATCCCAAGCGCCAAATTGTTCGCTTAACCGAAATCCTGAGTTCCAAAGTCTATAGTGACGAATCCTCCAACCTGACTATTGCTCTCGGTAAAGATATTGCGGGCAAACCTGTTGTAGCCGATTTATCCCGCATGCCCCATCTTTTGGTTGCAGGAACAACCGGCTCAGGAAAATCCGTTGCCATTAATGCAACTATTTTATCCCTGCTGTATAAAGCGGATCCAAACCAGGTTCGCATGATACTGATTGATCCCAAAATGCTGGAACTGTCTGTTTATGAGGGTATTCCGCATTTACTCGCACCGGTTGTTACCGATATGAGGCAGGCCGCTCATGCACTTAACTGGGCTGTTAATGAAATGGAAAGACGTTTTCGCTTGATGTCTCATGTTGGTGTCCGTCATCTTTCCGGTTACAACAATCGTATTACTGAATCCAAAAAGCGAAATGAACCCATTACAAATCCATTTTCCATTACGCCGGACAATCCTGAACCTTTGGAAAGTCTGCCACACATCGTAATCATTATTGATGAGTTGGCTGACCTGATGATGGTGGTAGGTAAAAAAGTGGAAGAATTGATCGCCCGTATTGCCCAAAAAGCTCGTGCTGCAGGCATTCATCTTATTTTGGCCACACAACGCCCTTCTGTAGATGTCATCACCGGTTTGATTAAAGCCAATATTCCAACACGTATCGCTTTCCA
>CAZAIY010000161.1:0-3592 GCA_964485295.1 uncultured Oxalobacter sp.
AGAAAGGTCCCGGCTGGCTTGCCGTATTATCCGCATTGACCGTCACGGAAAGATTGCCATGGGATACGGCACAGGTATCCAAGGTCACCCGCTGGTTCATGACAACGGATCCGGTTCTTGCATTTAAAATGACCTTGGCAGGCTGATCGGCCGGTTTGACATTGAGGTTTTCCAGCTCCCCGATAAACGCCACTCTTGCATCAGGACTTTGTGGCGCCCGGACCTTGATGACACGGCCATTGACTGCAGATGCCGTTGTCATCCCGAAACGGGAATTGATCGCTGTAACCACACGCGTTACTGTTGAAAAACTGGTCTCGGTCAATTCCAGTGTAATGGTATCCCCGGTGTGAATACTGGTAGGAACTTCCCTTTCAATTGTCGCCCCATTGGAAATACGGCCTGCCGCCAGATGATTGATCTTGGCACTGCTTCCTCCGGCAGAAGCGCCGGCACCACCGATAACCAGATTGCCCTGCGCCATACCATAAATATTGCCATCCGCACCTTTTAACGGTGTCATTAAAAGTGTTCCGCCTCTTAGGCTTTTGGCATTACCGATTGATGAGACAACCACATCAACCATTTGTCCGGGCTGCGCAAAAGGCGGTATCGTTGCGGTTACCATAACGGCAGCCACATTTTTAAGCTGCAGGCTGGAGCTGCTAAAAGGCATCTGCACGCCCATCTGCTGCAGCATATTGATTACGCTTTGAACCGTAAAAGGCGTTTGTGTCGTCTGGTCACCGCTGCCATCCAGACCGACAACCAGACCGTATCCAAACAGCTGGTTGGTCCGTACCCCCTGAATGGTTGCCAGATCACGAATCCGTTCCGCATGCGTTGGCATGGCAAAAAGAATGCCAAACATGAGCAGAAAAATGCCAACGACCCTGACAGAAATTGCTTTAGCCGATATTGACATAATGCCTCCAGTCCAAAAACAGATACTGCTTCCCTAAAACGGTAAAACCGACAGGAAGAACCGGGAAATCTTGCTGATCATTTCAGCAGCATCCAAACGGGTATTCGTACGATACTCTATCCGGGCATCCGCCACCTTGGTCGACAGCACCTGATTGCCTACCGTAATGTCTTTCGGATCCACCACGCCTGAGAAACGAATAAATTCCGAACCATTATCCATGGCAATCTGTTTTTCGCCACTGACGATCAAATTGCCATTGGGAACCACATCGATAACGGTCACTGCAATAGTGCCATTAAAGATATTGTTGGCGCTTTTTGCGGAAGACTCGTCATATTCACGGGAACCTTCCGCACTGGCAGCCAGCCGTTTGAAATCCTTGTCAAAGAAATTCGGTGCCGTATAGCTGGCGGAATTGGTCCGTTCGCCCGTATCATTTCCGGCCTTGGTTGCCCTGTTGCTTTCCGTAATCACAATGGTCAGATTGTCTCCGACCAGACGGGCCTTATGATCCTCAAAAATCGGACGAAAAGCATTTTGCTGATAAATCGAACCATTGGCCGTTACCGTTGGCTGGGGATAATCAATATGCATGCCCGGCTTTTGATGCGTAATCGTATCGGGTGTTACGGAACAGCCACCCAAAAGCAATCCGGATAACGCAAAAACGGATAATTTTATTCTCATGACCAGCTCCCGTTTTTTTCAAACCACATCATTAAAGCTGTGTTAACCTGCCCAGCATCTGATCGGAAGTTGAAACCGCCTTACTGTTAATCTCGAATGCCCGCTGCGCAATAATCATGTTGACCAGTTCTTCTGCCATATTGACATTGGAAGTCTCAACATAGTTTTGCAAAAGCGTACCCGATCCGTTCAGACCCGGAGTATTGACATTGGGCGCACCTGATGCATTGGTTTCCACATAAAGATTCTCACTGATGGATTCCAGACCTGCCGGATTGATAAAGGTTGCCAGCTGGATGTCGCCCACCTGGGTGGTTTGACTGCTTCCTGCTGTGGTTACCGTTACCACACCATCTCTCGCAATCGAAATGGAGGTCGCATCCACCGGAATCACAATGGTTGGCTGAAGGGTATAACCGCTCATGGTAACCAACTGCCCCTGATCATCCTTCATGAAAGAGCCATCACGGGTATAGGCCGTTGTACCATCGGGCATCAGGATCTGGAAAAAACCTTTTCCGCGAATGGCCACATCCAGTTCATTTTCTGTCAGCTGCACATTACCCTGTGTATGAATCCGCTCGGTTGCAACCGGACGTACCCCCGTACCAATTTGCAGACCTGTCGGCAGATACGTCTGTTGTGAGGATTGTGCACCAGGCTGACGAAGATTCTGATAAACCAGATCCTCAAAAATCGGCCGGGAACGTTTAAAACCGTTCGTACTGATATTGGCCAGATTATTCGAGATCACATCCAGGTTTGTCTGCTGCGCATCCAGGCCCGTCTTGGCTATCCACAACGATCGCATCATGATAAAACCCCTTTCAAAAACAATTAATTTCTTTTAATTTTCACTAAAAAACAGCTTTTTTATCCATTTAACGTCAAAATGCCAATTGCCCTGCTCGCATTTTCATCCGCATGCTGAATGACATTCATCTGCAATTCGAACTGGCGGGACAAACTGATAATATTGACCAGTGTTTCCGCCGCATTGACATTACTGGCTTCGAGAGCGCCACTTATGACCTTGACTCCCGGATCAAAGGCAGGAACCGAGCCGTCCTTCGTTCTGAAAAATCCGTCAGTTCCTCTTACCAGCAAATTCTCATCGGGATTGACCAGCCTTAACTGACCCAGCATCATGACCGTTCTCGGTGTCGTCGTATCATCAATGGATGAAATTGTTCCGTCCGCCTCAATGGAATAAGGCAAATCCGTCGGCAGAACAACCGGACCCTGCAGGCTCATCACGCTGTAGCCTTCACGGGTCTGCAGCATGCCTTCCGGTGTGATCACCAGACTGCCATTACGGGTATAGCCTTCCGTTCCATCCGGCATCTGGATTGTCAGCCAGCCCTTGTTCAAAAGCGCCACATCCAGAACCCGACCGGTATGCTGGATGGCTCCCAGCTGAAAATCCGTTGCCACTTCCGCATCGACCACGAAATCCCGGGTTGGAGAACCCTGACTGATGACAGGGACCGCACGAAATGAATCAATCTGGGAACGAAATCCCGTTGTCGATACATTGGCCAGATTGTGCGATGTCGTTGCCTGCTGGTGCATCGTGTGAATGGCACCTGTCATGGCAATATATAACAATCGATCCATATCAGCGTCCTATTAAAAAATTACGATCAGGCATTACCTGATATTGATCAGTGTCTGCATGATCTGATCCTGGGTCGAAATCGTCTCGGCATTGGCCTGATACACCCGCTGCGCAATAATCATGTCAACCAGCTGCTCGGTCAAATCCGTATTGGATTCCTCAACAGCATAGGACTGAACCGTTCCCAGTAAGCCTGTCAGCGGTGTTCCGGTAATGGGCGCACCTGACTCCATGGTTTCCACCCATTCATTGTCCCCAATGGGCGCCAGACCATTCAAATTCCGGAAAGTTGTCAGAACAATCTGTCCCAGTGTTTTGGTTCTGCCATTGGTATACTGGCCCAGGATATTTCCGTAATT
>CAZAIY010000162.1:0-3561 GCA_964485295.1 uncultured Oxalobacter sp.
CCCAGATATATACGCATGTTGCAAGAGAACGTTTAAAGCAATTGCATGCAGATCATCATCCTCGTGGAAACTAGTACGCGTCTACTTTAATTGAACAGTTACTGTCAGTAAGCCATGGTCAGAAATTTCAGGGCGATCTTTGAGAAGGTGTTGAATGAAATATTGGGCGTGGGTTATTTTTCCTAACTTATATTGCGAGTGAACGGTAAATTCCTCAGAGATCAAAATATGATCAATACGTGGTGTATCGGTACCCCGAAGAAAAAAACTGTTTTTTTCTTCGTATGAAATAGTTGTCTGTATTTCATAGCAGTTGTAAAGCAAATGGGATGCGGAATGTAATAAATTTTGCTGCGTTTGTCCCGTAATAATCTGTGTGGATGTCGCAAGTGAAAAGTCGTTGAAATCTCCCATGACAATAAGTGGAATAGGGGAAGTATGTCGTAAATGTGTGAGGAGATAACGTATTCCAAGTGCTTCTGTTCCTCGTTTGATCAAAGAGCGTAATGAGCCGAGTTCTGACGATAAAGGTGCATTTGGAGGGTTATTTTCAGGATAATCAGGTTTTTTTGATTTCAAATGAACAACAATAATATTCACTGGAATATTATTGGGAAAGATAACCGTTGCCTGTAATACAGGACGGGAAAAATGCGTTATGACTGTATTGTCACCAGGTAAAACGGCTGTTAAATGATTGGGTAAAATAGAATGAAATACCGGTGTTTGGGCAATGGGTACACGGGTAATCAATACAACATTCGGTGTTTGTGGAAAGTTTTCTGTTTCCAGTGCAATATAACATGCGTCCCTGTAAAATTTTGTCTTCTCGAGAATGTGTGGAATGGATTCAGGAGAAAATATTTCCTGCAGACCAATAATATCCGCATTGCTTTGATCAAGTTGAGTGGCAATCCACTCTATTTTCATATCATATTCCGCTTGAGTGTAAGGTGGCATATTTTCATAATAAGTTATTCCCGGCAAGACAAGATTACGGACATTGAAACAGGCTAATTTGATTTCATGTTGCATAATGTGCATTTCACAAATAAAGTGTTAACTTGTATGATGCAAAAATATTTTTGCATCATACAAGTTAATGCGAAGTGAAATATTAGTTTCTAAATAAAGTATCATGAATACGGCAATTTATATTATCGCAGCTTATCTGATAGGCTCAATTTCTTTTGCATTGGTTTCCAGCAAATTATTTGGTTTGGCAGATCCCAGAACATATGGTTCAGGTAATCCGGGTGCAACGAATGTGCTTCGGACGGGTAACAAAAAAGCTGCTTTAATGACGCTAATTGGTGATGCCGCAAAGGGATGGATTGTTGTTTGGTTTGGTGTACAGTATGGATCCCAGTGGAATCTTACAGGTACAGCAATAGCTTTGGGCAGTGTTGTCGTGTTTGTCGGGCATTTATGGCCTGTTTTTTCAGGTTTTCAGGGTGGTAAGGGTGTTGCTACTGCTTTGGGTGTGTTACTGGGGATAAATCCTCTTTTGGGTGTTTCTGTCCTTTTAACCTGGTTGCTCGTTGCCTTTATTTGGCGCTATTCATCGTTGGCAGCCATTATTGCCGCGATTCTCGCACCGTTATATTATGGGATGATGGTCGGGATGACAGCACAATTTATTGCAATTGTCGCCATGAGTATTTTATTGTTAAGTCGGCATAAACAAAATATCAGTAATTTGCTTAAAGGGAAAGAGAGCAAAATAGGGAGTAAGAAAGCCTAATTTATAGATGAAAGAAGATTATGCTTAATGGCATATTGAACAATTTCTGAAAGCGTATTCATTTGCATTTTATTAAGTATTCTTACTTTATGTGTACTGATTGTTTTTGCACTTAGATGAAGTTTGCTTGCAATTTCCGTAATGGTTTTACCAGTCGAAAGCATGAGGAATACTTCAAATTCCCTGTTTGATAATAGGGTGTGAGGAAGTTCATTTTCAGGTGCAATGATATTTAAAGCAAGTTGTTCTGCCACTTCCGCACTGATATATGGACGGCCTGACGCGACACGACGAATTGCATTGACCAATTGCGTTTCGGCACTTTCTTTTGTTAAATAACCTAGTGCTCCGGCACGAATTGCCCGAACAGCATACTGCTCTTCTTCGTACATGGTTAAAATTAAAATCGATAATTTTGGTGCTTCCTGTTTTATTTGACGGATCAATTCAATACCATTTCGTCCCGGCATGGAAAGGTCGAGAAGTAAAACTTCAAAACCGCCTTCTTTTACTTTTTTTAGTGTGCTGGAGCTGTCGATGGCTTCACCCACTACATCGATATCATCTGTTCCAACAAATATGCGTTTCAATCCTTCGCGCATAATAGTATGATCATCAGCAATAACAATACGAATCATAGATGGGCTAAAGTAAATAACAATGGAAATAGCAAATGCGTGCTTATTTTATATCAGATAAGCAAGGTTTAAATAAAGTCGAATATGATTCATTTATGAGGTAAAGTAGCATGTTACTACGGTAAAATGATACCGGTATTTTTTTTATGGGCAGGACATGAGCAACGATAGTAAAAATAAAGTATCAGAGCCTTCAAACTCAAATTTTTTACGTGTCATTATTGAACAGGATAATAAAAAGGGGACATATAAGCGTTTGGACATGCCGGAGGTAATTACACGTTTTCCACCGGAACCTAATGGTTATTTGCATATTGGACATGCAAAATCCATTTGTCTGAACTTTGGGTTGGCCAGGGATTATAAGGGGCGTTGTCATTTGCGTTTTGATGATACCAATCCAACACGGGAAGAACAGGAATTTGTCGATACGATTATTGACAGTGTGAAATGGCTTGGTTTTTCCTGGACATATCAAAATAAGGATTACATGCATTATGCCAGTGATTATTTTGATACGCTTTATTTGATGGCCGAATATTTAATTGAGGCAGGCCATGCTTATGTCGACAGCCAGACAGCAGAGGAAATTGCTGCGACGCGTGGCAATTTCTCTGAACCGGGGAAACCCTCGCCTTTTAGAGATCGTCCGGCACAGGAGTCCCTTGAACTTTTTCGAAGAATGAAAAACGGAGAGTTCCCTGATGGTGCGCATGTCTTGCGCGCTAAAATTGATATGGCATCTCCCAACATGAATATGCGTGATCCGGTAATTTATAGGATACGTCATGCCCATCATCATCGAACGGGTGATCGTTGGTGTATTTATCCCATGTATGATTACACCCACCCTATTTCCGATGCATTGGAAAATATTACGCATTCTATTTGCACATTGGAATTTCAGGATCATCGTCCATTTTATGATTGGATTCTTGAGCGTCTGACAGAAACAATGACAACACCTGACGGACGGATTATCGGGGGGTTTCTTAAGAAACCCTTGCCTCATCAATATGAATTTGCCCGTTTAAACATGACTTATTTTGTTATGAGTAAACGCAGACTCATTCAATTAGTAGATGAAGGTTTTGTTGATGGGTGGGACGATCCTCGTTTGCCAACGATTGTGGGGTTGCGTCGCCGTGGATATACTCCGGAAGCCATTCAGCTTTTTTG
>CAZAIY010000163.1:0-3529 GCA_964485295.1 uncultured Oxalobacter sp.
AATCACATCGGTCAGCTTGCCTTCAACATGCAGTTTTCCTTCTACGTAAGCGGAACCAAGATTATCCAATGATGGCTTAATTAAATAATGCAAGGACTCTAAAGCAGGAACGAAGAGGGTAACAATAGGTGTTTCATCAGAAAAGTCATAAGTTTTTCCGTTCCATAATTTAACACGGAGCGGCATGGAAGACTCTTTTTTGAAATTGGTAACCCAGTTTTCTAGTTTTTTTTCCCAGAACACAATAAATCCTCCTTGTAAGAAATGTGATCTGAAACAGCTCTAGTTGAATGATAATAAATTAGGAATACTGATAAAGTTTTTTAACTTAATACCTTTCGTTTTCTAGATACGTTAGGATATAAAAGTTCAATCTGATTAAGCTACTTTCTCAATGTAAAGTTTGCTAATAACAGGTCGCAAAAAACACGTTGAACATCTTACATCAACTTTTTATGAGTGTCGATTATGGATAGGTGTTAATTGTAAAATTTTGATAATGCGTAAAAAATTAATGTATTAGTGTTTGAAAAATTATTAAAAGAAATTGCATGACAAAACAAGTATTAAAAGCGGGTAATAGCCTGACAAATCATGATGAATCGGAAAATTATTTTAAAGGTGTTCTTTATTTGTATGGAAAAGATGCTTTCAGGTGTTTTCAACGGGCACATGTTTGCGTTGTTGGAGTGGGTGGGGTTGGTTCGTGGATCGTCGAGGCACTAGCTAGAAGTGGTATTGGTAATTTGACACTGGTCGATCCGGATAAAATTGCTTCATCGAATATGAATCGTCAACTCCAGGCATTGGAAAGTACATTGGGTCAAATAAAAGTGTATGTGTTGGCAGAACGGATAAAACAGATTAATCCAACTTGTCGGGTTAATGTGAAGGAAATGAAGGTAACAATAGAAAACCCGCAAGAGCTTTTCGCTAATCAAAATTTTGACTATATGGTTGATGCAATTGACGATATGTTTGCTAAAACAGCCCTTATTGCCTATTGTCGGGAAAAACAGATTCCTCTAGTTACGGTGGGAGGAGCTGGTGGTCAGATGGATCCAACCTGTATAAAAGTTTGTGATTTGTGCAGAACGGAACAGGAACCTCTTTTAGCCCGGGTTAGAAAACGTTTAAGACAGAAATATGGTTTTCCCCGTGGATTAAAGCCTTTTGGTATTGATGCGGTTTATTCAACGGAGCCTCTCCATTATCCTGACAGTTATGAACCATCTTCCTCAAATGAGAGAGAGGATTTATCTTTTGATACGGCATCATTACGCTTTGGCACCTCTGTTGCCGTGACAGCCAGTTTTGGTATGACAGCTGCTTCTGTTGTTTTAAGGCGGTTAGCAAAAAATCAACTATAAAATGAGGAAATTTTTAGTTGTTCAAAGGATGTCGGGCAATGGGAATGTATTTCGGAAAGGTTCCTTTATTGGTTTTGATAAAACGGGATTCTATTAATAAAAGTTGATTGGCTTTCCAGACAATGGGTTTTAAATTGCTGGTATTCGGTTGATTGGAATGACGGGCTAAAGTGATATGCGGTTTGAACTGACTGCGTTTGTCAAAAGCGATGGATTGGTTTGATAATGCCTTGCAAAGTTTTTTGTGCAAGAGAAAAAGTGAAGAAGGGATTTGATGCATTCCTGCCCAACTGATTTGAGATCGGGAAAAATAACCCATTTTATCCATGGTCAATTCGATCATGTCGAATGAAATAGTGGTAATGAGTTGAGAGAGTACAGGTATTTTGTCTTTGGATTGTTCACCAAGGAAGACCAATGTCATATGCAGATTATCAGATGGTGTTTTTCTTCCGGAAAGAGAAGATTGCCATGCTGTTAATGCATGACGGGTAACGTTATCTGGCCATAGAGCAAAAAACAGGCGATGAGATTGGCTCATTTTCTCTTGTGCGCAAATATTCTATATTATTTCTGTTTGGAATACTGATAAAGCCGGAAACGCTCAGTACGATCACTCGGGCGATTTCCCTCCCATATTAATTTCATTCCGTTCATAAATTTAGGTGAAGGAGGACGATTTCGTTTGGGGACAGTATCTTGCATTAAAAGGTAATCACAATTTTTTTCATTAAAACCGGAAAAACGAATTTTTCCAAAGTATGCAAAGGAAGCCCGTTCTGCCCAACCAATGTTTTTCGTGTTGACACAAACGTGTTTGTTGGGAATATGTTTGGCAAGTTGGTCAGCTACAGGCACATAACTCTTGTTATAGTTAATCCAGGGTAACCATAATGTTGCCAAAAGTAGCCAGCATAAAATGACTCCTCCGGAGGATAAAACAACAGCCCGCCAAAGTACGGAAGGTTGCCGGGATATGCGCCAATAAACAAGTACGAACCAGCTAATAGTCGTTAAAACAGCAATTAGAACTGAAATGAAATGAAATTCAGGTACAAAACCAGGTGCCAATTTGATGGCATTATGTGCAATTTTTGGTGGCCATCCTGTTTGTGCCGCAATCCAGCAAGTCCAAATAACAGCTGCAATAATGGTAAAACTCATGACTGAGAACCAGTCCACAGCATTGATTGCACCACGCTTCATGGTGGGTAATCCAAAAGCAGCCAAAATGGCTAATGGGGGAAACATGGCAAGCATTAACGTTTCTTCTTTTTGGAAACTCAAAATTGCCAACAAAAAGAAGATAAGTGCAAATAACAAGGGCAACATGACATGAGGTTCTTTTAATTGCCGTCGCCATGCATATACTGCCCAACAGGCATAAGGCCATGCAGGCCAGAAACCCCAAAGGGCATATCTGAGAAAATAATTGCTGGAAGTCAAATTTGGTGTATCTACCTGGGTGATATTCCACTGCATCCAAAGTTCAATGGGCAGGTTATTATATGGTTGAACTATTTCAGCTAGTAAGATCCATATAAAAATGATTCCCAAAGTGATGATAATTGCCAGAAGTAAATGGATTAAAGTACGGGAATGAAAAATTGGCAAACAGATTGCTACAATAATCAAGCCAATATAAAGTGCAACAGGTGTGATTAAACCATTAGTAAGCGCCAAACATCCCATTGCAAAACCCAAAAAAAGGGCATTTTTTAAATTGGGATTGTTAACATAGCATGTACTTCTATATAAAGTAAAAGCAACTAAAGCAACATACAGAGCATTAATACTGGTTTCATGGCTGAAGATAATCAGTCCCAGACAGCCCAAGTAAATAAGTAAGGTTCCGTCAGCCAAAACCCGACCATAATCATCAGGTTCGGGTTGCCCTCCAAATGCAAGACGCATAGGCTGTGCTTCGGGTCGGCGTCCCAATAAAAAGGCTGTCTGCCAGACAGAGTAGGCAGCTAATGCAAAAAAAAGTAATGTTGCTATTCTTGCTGCTGAGACAGCACCAATTAATCCGCCGAAAATTTTTATGCAAATCGCGCCAATCCAAAATGTAAGTGGGCCATGTCGAGGCATGGAAAGACCCGCAATGTTGGGATATATCCAATCATTCAAAGTACCTTCCGCCATAGTCCACATTACGC
>CAZAIY010000164.1:0-3521 GCA_964485295.1 uncultured Oxalobacter sp.
CCCCCATCTTTTTAATGAAAAACAGTATTTCCTGACACAAAAGGAAATGCTGGCACTCTTTTCCGATATTCCAGAAGCGATACAAAATACGGTTGAAATTGCAAAAAGATGCAATCTGACGTTTGAACTGGGTAAACCCCATTTGCCTGATTTTCCTACACCGGAAGGGATGTCTTTAGCCGACTTTTTGGCACATGAAGCCAAAGAGGGTTTAAATAAACGGCTGGTTCATCTTTATCCCTCGGATGAAGAACGGGAAAAAGCCAGACCCCGATATGAGGAACGGCTTCAGTTTGAGATTGAAACCATTAATAAAATGGGTTTTGCCGGCTACTTTTTGATTGTGGCGGATTTTATCCGTTGGGCAAAACGAAATGGTGTGCCTGTCGGACCGGGTAGAGGATCAGGTGCCGGATCACTGGTGGCTTATTCCCTTTTGATTACCGATCTGGATCCATTGGCATATAACCTGCTTTTTGAGCGGTTCTTGAATCCGGAGCGGGTTTCCATGCCGGACTTTGATATCGACTTTTGTCAGGAAGGGCGGGATAAAGTCATCCAGTATGTGAAAGACCGGTATGGACACGATGCCGTCTCCCAGATAGCCACTTTTGGCACGATGGCTGCCAAAGCGGCGGTCAGGGATGTGGGGCGTGTTTTGGGACAGCCCTATGGTTTTTGTGATGATATTGCCAAACTCATTCCCTTTAAACCGGGTGTCCAGATAACCATTGCCGATGCCAAACGTGAGGAACCGTTATTGGAAGAGAGGGAAAAAAAAGAGGAAGAGGTCAGTCAACTTCTGACCATGGCAGAGCAGGTTGAAGGTCTGACCCGAAATGTGGGCATGCATGCAGGGGGAGTTCTCATTGCGCCGGGTAAATTGACCGACTTTTGTCCTTTATATACCCAAAACGATGATGCAGGTGTGGTATCACACTTTGACAAAAAGGATGTTGAGGAAATCGGGCTGGTTAAATTCGACTTTTTGGGGTTGACCACTTTAACGATTTTGGATCTGGCTGTTCGCTATATCCGCGAGACGGAACCTGAAATGGCGCATTTTTCGCTTGACAGGATCCCGTTAAATGATGAGGCGACCTACCGGTTACTTACCGAAGCGAAAACGGTTGCGGTTTTCCAGCTCGAAAGTGTGGGAATGCAGCGCATGCTAAAGGATGCCAAGCCGGACCGCTTTGAGGACATTATTGCATTGGTGGCGCTATATCGTCCCGGACCGATGGATCTGATACCGGACTTTTGTCAAAGAAAACATGGAGAGGCCTTTGAATATCCGGATCCCAGAACGGAAAGGATTCTGTCTGAGACCTACGGCATTATGGTCTATCAGGAACAGGTCATGCAAATGGCGCAGATCATTGGGGGGTATTCCCTGGGTGGTGCGGATTTGTTGCGCCGGGCAATGGGTAAGAAAGATGCAAATGAAATGGCAAGACATCGCCAGATTTTCCGTGACGGGGCACAAAAGAACCATCTCTCAAAAGAAAAAGCCGATGAAATTTTTGATCTGATGGAAAAATTTGCCGGTTATGGATTCAATAAATCCCATGCGGCCGCCTATGCTTTGCTCGCCTATCAGACCGCATATCTGAAGACCCATTATCCGGCAGCTTTCATGGCAGCCAACCTCTCGTTATCCATGAATGATGTGGACAAGGTTTGTACATTTGTAAATGATGCAGTTGGTATCTGCGGACTCAAAATTTTACCGCCTGATATCAATGCGTCAGATTACCGTTTTAAACCGGTAGTAAGAGAAGATGGGACGGTTACCGAAATACAGTATGGTCTGGGAGCGGTTAAAGGCTCAGGAGAAGCGGCGGTTGAAATGATTGTCAGGGCCAGGGAAATGGGAGGGCCTTTTAAGGATCTTTTTGATTTTTGTGTGCGAATCGACCGAAAACAGATTACTCGCAGGACATTGGAATCTTTGATCAAGGCAGGTGCCTTTGATTCGTTCAATCAGGATAGAGGGGTTTTACTGGCAACGATACCGTTGGCGATGGAAGCGGCCGAGCAGGTTGATACCGCATCCAGTCAGGGAAGTTTACTGGGAGACGACAGCACCATTTTGGAAGAACTGGAGTATGTGAAGGTTCCTCACTGGACGGAAAAACGCAAACTTAAGGAGGAAAAGGACATACTGGGTTTTTGCCTGTCGGGGCATTTTTTTGACAGTTACAGAAAGGATGCCCAATTATTCGGTTATACAAAACTGGGAGAATTGACAGCATCACGTGACCCCAAAAAAGTCATGGGGATTATTGCTTCTGTTGAAGACAGGGTAACCAAACAGGGAAAACGGATGGTTTATGTTACCCTGAATGATGGAACGGGCTTTGCGGAAGTCATGATTTATTCTGAAATATTGAATCAGAAGGATTTGAAATTAGAAACCGGTGACTTTTTAATGGTAATCGGAAGTATTACCCAGGATCGATTGACAGGTGTCATGAAGGTGAACGCAGAAGGATTCTTTTCGATAGAAGAAGCCAGACTCAAATATTATGAAAGTTTACGATTGACATTGACAGAAGACACCAATATGGATGAATTGAAACAGCTTTTAAGACCTTTTGTTTTAAAAAACGGGGTGGGTTTGATAGCGGCATTTAAAAGCGGGGATATGCAATGCGAATTTCTGATGGGGGATGCCTGGCGGGTCAATCCCACGGATGAGTGTTTGCAGGTATTGGGCAGGTATCAATAGTGTGGATGGATAACCCGAAATTCCCAGACAGGTTGCCCGCAAGTTTGTGAAAGATGTTATCCGTACAATGGGTTCAGTAATCCGGGAAAAAAGACTTCAGATAGTGGTGCAGTCTTGGGTGAGGTTGATCTCATGTATTTTCCCGGGCGCTTTTTTTATCAAGGATTTTGTCCTTGTTTTTTCCCGTTAATTATTGTGGCGGGTCAGTATTTTCTGATAAATCTCAAGGTTTCCCTTTACCATGGCGTTAATGGAAAATTCTTCGAGAATTCGATTTCTTCCGGCACTACCGAGTTGCTGTCGGAGTTGTGGATTTTCAATTAATTTTTTCAAAGCGGCAATTAAAGCATGTGTGTCACCCGGATTAATCAGTAGCCCTGTGATGCCATCCTGAACAGCTTCAGGAAGACCACCTGCTTTTGTTGTAACAATGGGAACGGCAGCAGCTGATGCCTGCAGTAAGGATACTCCCAAACCTTCCATGTCAGCAGGGTGAGCCAGGATATCGAGTCCTCCCAACCATTTGGGAAGATCTGTTCTAAATCCTGTAAATTGAATGATTTCAGAAAGATTTTTTTGTTTGACAACTGATTCCAGTTGAGGTCGAAGAGGACCCTGCCCGAAACATAAAACTCGAATGGCAGGGTATTCCCTGCTTAGTGTTTCAATGGCATCAATCAAATAAAGATGTCCTTTTCTGGGAATGAGTTGCGCTACAATCCCGATAACAAATGCATCTTCAGGTAAATGAAATTCCTGTCGCATTGCCTGGCGATCAACCGCTTGCAAA
>CAZAIY010000165.1:0-3520 GCA_964485295.1 uncultured Oxalobacter sp.
ACTATCGTGATATGGCAATTTTTGTTTTTTCAAACAAAGATATAGTTAAAGGTTTTGTTAACGGAGTCGTGTAAATGACGGATGAACTGGAAGCCCTGTTCGACCAAATAGCAGACGAACAGCGCGAAAAAGCTGGTGCTAATAGCACTCCAGAACTTGAATCATCAACTGATGAAGAACCTTCAGAAGAAGAACTGGAAGCCCTTTTTGATGAAATAAGCGCAGAAACCAGCGCAGGAAATGTCGTTGAAGTTGCCGCCGCTCAGGAGCCGGAGGAAGAAGAGCCTTCAGAAGAAGAACTGGAAGCCCTTTTTGATGAATTGAGCGCACAAACTTTAAATCAGAATGCTTCATCTGAAGAAGTTGCTAATGAAACAACCGAAGAAACAACCGAATTTGAAATACCGGACACCATTTCTCCACAGGCTTTGATCGGTGCCGTTTTATCGAGCGAAGCGGGCAAACCCATATATGACCGAATTGGTAGCATTTTAAGACAGCTTCACGACTCCATGCGTGAACTGGGTTATGACCGCGCACTTCAGGATGTGGCAACAGAAGTTACCGATGCAAAAGGTCGTCTTGAATATGTCGCAACCCTTACTGAACAGGCAGCAACGCGTGTTTTGAATTCCATTGATGTCGGTATGCCCCAACAGGAAGAAATATCCAAAACGGCTCGGGATCTTGAACAAAGATGGACGGCTCTTTTTGAAGGAAATATGGATATTGATTCATTCAAGCAGCTTGCCCAGGATTCCCGTGATTTCGCAAGTGTCGCCGCCAGTAGAGCCGATGAGGAAAAAGCACGCCTTCTGGAAATCATGATGGCACAGGATTTCCAGGATATTACCGGGCAGGTGATCAAAAAAGTCGTTGTCATTACCAAAAAACTGGAACAGGAACTTGCCCAGCTGCTCAGAGACAATGCACCTCCTGAAGCAAGAAACAAAGTCGTTGACCTGATGGCCGGCCCGGATGTACCGGACAAGGCAATGGATCAGGATGATGTGGACAGCCTTTTAGCCAATTTAGGGTTTTAATTTTTTACCAAAGTAAACTGATAAGAACAAGTATCTAGGAAATGAGGATCTGATGGATGACATGCTAAAAGAGTTTGTCGTTGAGGCATTGGAGCTCTCGTCGCAGGTAGAGGAAAATCTGTTGACGCTGGAGAGACATCCCGATGACCAGGACACCATTAATGCGGTATTTCGCTCTTTTCATACCATTAAGGGCGGAGCCGGATTTATGGGACTGGCTCCCATGGTTGAGGCATGCCACCTGACGGAAAACCTTTTTGATGGAATACGAACAGGAAAAGTTCCTGCAACCCCCGATGCAATTGAAGCCGGCCTGCAGGCCAGCAGTTTTGTCGGATACCAGCTGGCCGAACTGCAAAACGGAACAGCGCCTGATGATCTGTCTCCATTTCCACCCGACATCAAGGCCATGCTGCAACGCGCACTTGCAGGAGAGACCGCACCGGCAAAACCGGAACCTGTTGCCACTCCTGATAAAACAGATACTCCTACTGCATCGGAATCAGCTGAGACCACCTCTTTATCCTCGACTTTACCTGACGAAGCAGGACCAAACTGGGTAGCCCTTTACAACGCAGTTGTTCCTGACGACAAGCAAATAGCCCTTCCTGCCACAGAAGAAGCCGTTACTGAAAAACAGACGGAAGAAGTGGCCGCATCAACTTCATCGGAAGCACCTGCCGCATCCGCTCCTGCAAATACCGGCGGATGGGATGGGGTTGAAAGAAGAGGCGGAGGCTGGGACGGCGTCGAAAGAAGAAAAGGTCCGCAACCTGCCGCAAAAGACGACAGTATCCGTATTGATGCGGCAAAACTCGATACTTTGCTTGAAGTTGCCGGTGAAGCGGCACAGGCCGCAAATCAGGCCAGTGTTCTTTTAGATAAACTGCGTCTTTTCCCATTTGAAGACGAAGCGGCAGAACTGATTGACAATCTGATTGAAACGCAGGCCAGAGCTTCACGTTATTCCACGGAATTGCAAAGGGCAACCCTGTCCACACGCATGCAGCCTGTCGGTCGTCTTTTCCAGCGCTTCCCCCGTCTGGTTCGGGAACTGGCAAGGGAGTTGGGTAAAAACGTTGATCTGGTAATTGAAGGTGCCGAGACGGAAGTTGACCGTCTTGTTGTGGATAGTCTGTACGATCCACTGGTTCACATGCTCAGAAATTCTCTTGACCATGGTCTGGAAGATACGGAAGGCAGAAAAGCGGCCGGCAAACCCGAACGCGGACAGATTCTGTTGAAAGCATGGCAGGAAGCCAATAGTGTCATGATTGTCATTTCGGATGACGGTCGGGGCATGAATCCTGTCAAGTTACGTGAAAAAGCCATCTCAAAAGGATTGATCGGCCCACATGATGCCCAATCCGATGATGAAGCCTATCAACTGGTCTTTTTGCCCGGTTTTTCAACAATGGAAGTGGCTTCCAGTATTTCCGGACGCGGGGTAGGGATGGATGTTGTTAGAACAGCGGTAGAACAGCATCGCGGTACCATCTGGATTGACTCCAAACTCGGAACGGGAACAACCTTTTCCATCCGGCTGCCAATTGAGCTTTCCATCATCCCGATGCTTCTCGTTACCACTTCCGGAGCAAAACTGGGTATCCCGATGTCTCTGGTAGAACGTGTAGTCGAACTGCCCGATACTTTCGAATATGCCAGCGGTCAACCCGTTTTCCGGGATCAGGGAAGACCCTTGCCGGTTCTTTCCATGGCACAGGTATTAGGCTATCCGCCCTGTACCGAGCAGGCCGGTATCGTTATTGCCGCACCCAATCCGTATATTCTTTCGGTTGAAGTTCTGGATGGAACAGCCGATCTCGTCATTAAACCGCTCTCCGGTATTGAAGTCACCGGCATATCGGGAACCACCCGTTCTGCCGAGGGAGAACTGGTTTTGGTCATATCGCTTTCATTCCTATTGGATGGCGCACGGGATACACGGGGTAATCCTGCTTCTGCCATGCTGGGTTTAGGGTAGAAAATTTCTACCCTAAAACGGAATTACGCTTCCATTTTGGCAATTACCGTAATTTCTGTATTGAGCAGACGGGAAACCGGGCAATTTTCCTTGGCTTTTTTTACGGCAGCCTGAAATATGGCTTCATCCGGATTGGCTATTTTGGCTTTGACTTCCAAACTGATACAGGTTACAGCAAATCCTTTTTCTCCTTTATTCAGAGTAACCACTGCCTTTGTCTGAATATTTTCTGCCGTCATTCCGGCATGCTCGAGCCGGCCGGACAAATCCATAGTAAAACATCCGGCATGTGCCGCTGCAATCAATTCTTCCGGGTTGGTTTCCTTTTCACTTTCAAAACGTGAAAAAAATGAATAAGGTGTATGAAACAGAACACCACTTTCTGTTGTCAGCTTTCCTGTGCCGCTTTTAACACCCCCTTGCCAGATCGCTGTTGCTGAACGTTCCATTTTTTCTCCTTATGACAGGTCAATTAAAAAACTGTTTTTCTGTC
>CAZAIY010000166.1:0-3514 GCA_964485295.1 uncultured Oxalobacter sp.
CACACCGGCAGCAGCACCGAGTACAGCCAATGCAATCAAAGTTTTTTTCATCTTGCCTTCCTTTGAAGAGTTGAATGAACACCTAAAAAAGTTCTGACAGGATGAAGCCAACCATTCAAAAAACGTCAGACCTCGTCCTGCCCCAAGTCGTTATTGTATTGTTTTTTTTGATAAAATAGACAGATTACCATGCAAAATCTAGATTTTTTTCCAATCAAGTGTCAGACCGGCCATTAACGGAATAACCCTTTCATCGCCAAAGGGCAAGGATGGCGGAATTTCCCAGGTCTGGCGTTTCAGAACCATTTTTTTGCGATTCAGGGGCAGGTTGTAAAATTTCGCCCCATTGATACTGGCAAATTTTTCCAATTTGTCCAAAGCCTGATTCTCATCAAAAGCTTTTGCGTAGAGTTCCATGGCATGTAAAGCCGTAAAACACCCCGCACAACCGCAGCTGTTCTCCTTCATCTCCCTGGGATGGGGAGCCGAATCCGTTCCTATAAAGAAACGGTCACTGTCACCCATAGCGGCCGCTAGCAGTGCCTGCCGGTTTTCTTCCCGTTTCAAAACAGGCAGACAGTAATAATGCGGACAGATTCCTCCCGTAAAAATGGCATTACGGTTAAAAAGGAGATGATGTGCCGTGATTGTCGCTCCTATTTGTCCTTCAGCCTGTGCCACATACTGTGCCGCCGCTTTTGTTGTAATATGTTCAAAAACAATTTTCAATTCGGGAAGCATTTTTCTCAGGGGAAGCAAAACGCGATCAATAAAGACGGCTTCCCTGTCAAAAATATCCACGGAGGGATCGGTAACCTCACCATGCATCAAAAGTGGCAGACCATGAAGCTGCATGGCTTCCAGGGTTCGAATACACTTTGAAAGATCCGTCACACCCGCATCCGAATTGGTTGTTGCGCCTGCAGGGTAAAGTTTGACCGCATAAACAACGCCACTTTCCTTTGCTTTTTTTATTTCTTCCGGTGTCGTGTTATCCGTCAGATACAGTGTCATCAGTGGTTCAAAATCCTGCCCTTCATTTAACGCAGACAGAATATATTCACGATAGGCAATTGCCTGATCCGTTGTTGTTACAGGTGGCCGAAGATTGGGCATAATAATGGCACGGCCAAATTGTGATGCAGAATATCCAATAACCGACTTTAATGCCTTGCCGTCCCTTAAATGCAAATGCCAGTCATCGGGCTGCAGGATTTCAATTTGATCTGTTTGAACTTGTGACATACCGGGCTCTCTTTTGTTGAATCACTATTTCGACAATCGTATTTTACCTGTGTCATGTATACTGACACCAGCCAGAATAACCCAACAGGAAGAAAAGATGTATAAAAAAACCATTCGAATCATAACCAAAATGGGAGATAACGGCATGACCACACTGGCAGATGGTCGCCGGGTATCCAAATCCAGTCGCAAAATAGACGCCATCGGCCAGGTAGATGAACTGAATTCCCTTTTAGGAGTGCTCCTGTCGGATGATTTGCCGCAAGATATTCAAAAAGAACTGATTCATATTCAAAATGATCTTTTTGATCTGGGTGCTGAATTGGCCGGCTCTCCAAAATCGGTCATGAAAGAAACGCAGATAGAAAGACTGGAAAACCAGGCGGAAAAATATGATGCCAATCTCCTGCCACTGGAAGGTTTTGTTTTGCCGGGAGGAACAAGGCAAAGCGCCCTCTTTCATTATTCCCGAAGCGTTTGCAGACGGGCGGAACGGTCTGTTTTTTCCCTGACTGAAGAAGAAAATGTATCCCCCCTGATCGGAAAATATCTCAACCGGCTATCGGACATGCTGTTTATTTATGCCCGCGTAATGAACCGCCATGCAAACAAACCCGAGCTGTTATGGCAAAAGCCAAATGAAAAATAGCTAAAAACCGGCCGGATTTAGCCGATGCGCTTGTCGAACTCGATTAAGGCATAGGCGGAATGATTGTGAATGGATTCAAAATTTTCCGCTTCCAGTGTATAGGCAATCACACGGTCATCTGCATTTAAAATGCCGGCCACATCACGGACAAGATCTTCAACAAACTTCGGATTTTCGTAGGCTCTTTCCGTGACATATTTTTCATCCGGACGCTTCAAAAGCCCATAAAGTTCACAGGAACCCTGTTTTTCGATTTTTCCAATCAGTTCATCAATGGGAAACTCGTCCTTTAAAAGTGCGCTGACTAAAATATGCGAACGCTGGTTATGGGCGCCATACGCCGAAATTTCTCTTGAACACGGGCAAAGGCTGGTTACCGGAACCAGAACCTTTTGCCAGATTTCCGTTGTGTTTCGGGCTATTTCACAAATCAGGGTAACTTCGTAATCCATCAGGCTTTCCACGCGGGAAACCGGTGCCATTTTTTTGATGAAGTAGGGAAAATTGACTTCAATGCGGCCTTCAGAAGCATTTAACAGCTTCAACATTTTTTTGACCAGGGCAACCAGATTTTTGGTATTGATGGGTGCCGCATCCGGTGTATTCGTTTCTTCCAGCAGGGCGATAAAACGGGACATATGGGTTCCCTTTTTTTCATCGGGAAGCTGGACATAAAGATTCCATGTCCCGACCGTTGCCTGGACCCTGGAGGCTGTCTTTATTGTGAAAGGATGTCTTACACCTTTTACCCCAACCCGTTGAATAGCAATACGACGGGTATCAGTCGAGTTTTGTACATCCGGAATGGTTGGATTTTCCGTCTTCATATAACTGTCAGATATCTCATCATGCATGACTGATACGGAATCCATATTCCAATCCCCCATACAAGCATGAATATCACGTAAATTCATGATAAGCCTTTAAAGATACAACATGTATCCCATTATTCAAAATTTTTCTTCAACTATTTGCCTTCTATTTTACAAAAAATCGCTGCAAAACCGCTTCCACTATCCCTTCTGCATTCAATTTGTGCAGAGCCAGCAGTTGACTGATTTCGCCATGATCAATAAATTCATCCGGCAAACCCAATAACAGCACAGGCAAAACTATTCCTGCACCCGCCAAAAATTCGGAAACAGCCGCACCTGCACCGCCTGCTATGGAACCTTCTTCAATCGTTACAAAAGCAGAATGTGTCCGAACCATTTCCAGAATCAGTTCCGTATCAAGTGGTTTGACAAAACGCATGTTAACCACGGTGGCATCCAGTATTTCCGCCGCTTTCAATGCAGGTTCCAGCATCGTGCCAAAAGCCAGCAAAGCAATATTTCTCCCTTTTCTCCGGATTTGCGCCTTACCGACAGGAAGTCCTTTTACATCTTCCTGTACCGTTTTACCCGGACCGTAACCCCTTGGATAACGAACCGATGCCGGTCCATTATAATAAAAAGCGGTAGAAAGCATTTGACGCGCCTCATTTTCATCGGCCGGCGTCATGATCATCATGTTCGGAATACAGCGCAAACAGGCAATATCATAGTTGCCGGCATGGGTTGCCCCGTCGGCACCGACCAGGCCTGCCCGATCCAGGGCAAAAGTGACATCCAGATTCTG
>CAZAIY010000167.1:0-3501 GCA_964485295.1 uncultured Oxalobacter sp.
TAACCACAACCTGTTGCCAGATTGACATAAAAAAACTGTTTGAAGGAGGTTTTTCAACAGGGCATGGAAATCTAAGAGAACCCAACAGTATTCAAAGTTATGCCGCATTGGCCTGTATTGCCATCCAGTCCAATCAAAATGACCAGCACGGTGGACAAAGCATTCCGAATTTTGATTATGGTCTGGCATTGGGTGTTGAAAAATCCTACAAGAAAAATTATGTTTCCAACTTCATCAAGGCAATAAAACTGCTTGCGCCATCTGTTACTTTGACAAAAGAAGAAATCCAGGAAAAATTCACCCGGATCGAAACCGAATTCGGTCTTTTTCCGAGCCTTGCCATGAAAGAGGATTTCCGTGCAAAAGAAACGGAAATATTTTCCGGTATTGTCAACAATGACGCCATCCTGTCTTCCATTCAGTCATTTGCCAAGGAAAGTGCGGAAGCCGAAACAGACAGGGATGTCCATCAGGCAATGGAAGCACTTGTGCATAACCTCAATACCATGCATAGTCGTGCGGGTGCACAAACACCTTTTTCCAGTATCAACTATGGTACGGATACTTCTCCTGAAGGACGAATGATTATCCGTAACATTATGCTGGCAACCGAAGCCGGTCTGGGTAATGGGGAAACGGCGATTTTTCCAATCAACATTTTTAAAGTAAAAGAAGGTATCAATTACAATCCGGGAGACCCGAATTACGATCTTTTCCAACTGGCCTGCAAGGTTAGCGCAAAAAGACTGTTTCCGAATTTCGCCTTTTTGGATGCGCCTTTTAACCTACATTATTACCGGCCGGGACGTCCTGAAACCGAAGCGGTTTATATGGGTTGCCGAACCCGTGTGATGGGAAATTCCTATGATCCGGAAAACGAAATTGCTTTTGGACGGGGCAACCTCAGTTTTACCTCCATTAACCTGCCAAGAATTGCCTTAAACAGTAACAAGAATATTAACTGGTTCTTTGAAGAGCTGGAACGAAAAATGGAACTGGTGACGAAACAGCTTTTGGACCGTTTCAAAATTCAATCCGGCAAAAAAGTCAAAAATTTCCCATTTCTGATGGGGCAGGGCATCTGGATCGGATCCGACAAATTGGGTCCGGATGACAGAATTGGAGAAGTCCTAAAACATGGTACGCTGTCTATCGGATTCATTGGTCTGGCAGAAACACTTGTTGCCCTGACAGGAAAACATCATGGAGAATCCATTGAATCCCGCAATCTGGGATTGGAGATCGTGGGTTACATGAAAGATTTCCTTGACAGAATGTCCCAGGAACATGGTCTCAATTTCTCTTTGCTGGCAACACCGGCAGAAGGCCTGTCAGGTCGTTTCGTTCGAATGGATAAACGGAAATTCGGTATTGTTGAAGGGGTTACTGATCGTGAATACTATACGAACAGTTTCCATATTCCCGTGTATTTCCCCATATCCGCCTATGAAAAAATCCAGATTGAAGCACCTTATCATGCCTTAACTGCCGCAGGTCATATTACCTATGTGGAACTGGACGGAAATGCCTCCAACAACATGAAGGCATTTGAAAAAGTGGTGCGGGCAATGAAAGAAGCCGGAATCGGATATGGCTCCGTTAACCATCCTGTCGACAGGGATCCTGTTTGCGGTTATAACGGCATTATTGATGATGTGTGTCCAAAATGCGGACGGACAGAAGATGCCCATCCCAAATTTGAACGTATCCGTCGTATTACGGGATACCTGGTAGGTACACTAGACCGCTTTAACAATGCCAAACGGGCAGAGGAATCCGAGCGGGTCAAACATAATGTCTGATACGATTCGAGTTGCCGGTATCGTCAATGATTCGATAACTGATGGTCCGGGATTACGCCTTGCGCTATTTGTTCAAGGCTGTCCGCGGACCTGTGCAGGTTGCCATAATCCCCAGGCAATTCCGCTCAACGGCGGCACACTTTACAGTGTCAACGATCTCATTACCCGAATCCGCAAAAATCCCATTTTGACCGGAGTAACTTTCAGTGGTGGAGAACCGCTTATTCAATCACACGCACTTTTGCCATTGGCAAAACTGATCAAAAAAGAAAATCTTGATCTGGCAGTTTATACGGGGTATACCTTTGAAGAAATCATAGAGGATAACGATCCTGATGTGCTAGCCTTGCTTTCCTGTGCGGATATTCTTATTGACGGTCCATTTGTCAAAAAAAAACGAAGCCTGTCACTTCGTTTTCGTGGTTCTGAAAATCAGCGAATACTGGATGTGCCACTTTCACTGGCCGAAAAAAAAGCCATCTGGACAAAAGACCCTGACTGGTTGGGCGAATAATGTCTATTTTTGATAGGCCGCCAGAAAAACATTCACTGCATTATTGACCATTTCTTTAATCTTCTCTGCAGAAAGCATTTTCTGCTGATCAAAAAAATAGTATTCATGACATTCTGCCGTCAGAAGACTCCTTAGATGGGACGCTGCAATAAAGGAATCGGCTTCCTTTAATTCTCCGCTTTTCATGGCCTTGTCCAGATAGGATGAAATTCTGGTCAGGGATTTCTTCATGCCGGCTTCATAATAAAATTTTCCTGTTTCCGACTGACTTGATTCGGCAATAAGCAAGCGCCTGATACTCAGAATTTCCGGCATATAGAGAAAACTGACATAATTTTCACCAAAATGAAGCAGGGTGCTTCGAACATCCTCAAGCGGTTCCTGTAATACACGAAAAGCAGCTTCCACATGATTTTGGGCAGCCTCAGTCAGAATGGTCAAATTGGAATTGTCAACGGTATCCGATTCAAAACTTTGTACCCGGGTAAAATGACGTATCACTTCCAAAAAAATGGCTTCTTTGGAAGGGAAGTGGTTATATAAAGTGGATTTGGAACCGCCCACTCTTGCCGCAATGACATTCATGGATGCATTATGAAATCCCATTTCCCTGAAAACCTGAACAGCCACATTTAAAATAGCCTGCCGTTTTTTACTTCTGGTTTGCGTACTCATGATCGTGAATATTATTTTCAATACGTTTGACTTTCGTCTATTTTAGTATAAAATTGAACTGTACTGTACGGTTCAATTTTTAAAATGATAAAAAAATTTTTTTGTTTTGCCAATTTCTCCCTTCGTAATCCCTTTCGATATGGATTGCTCCTATTGAGCATATTCCTTTTAAGTAATTGCGCATGGATGCCTGAACTGGAAAATCACGCAGAAATCAAGCCAATTGAAACCTACGAAAGTGAAAAGACATTAAAAGGCAGCGCTTTGGCGTGGCCGGAAAATACATGGTGGATCGCCTATGGAGATACGCAGTTAAATCAGTTAATAGAAGAGGGACTGGCCAACTCTCCCAGCATGACTATTGCTGAAGCCAGATTAAAGCGTGCGCTATCCATGGAAGCTTTGGCCGGATCCGCACTTTATCCTGATATCGATGCCAATGCTTCTTTATCAGTTGCAAAACAAAGTTACCGGGCAGCTTCCAGAAACAATGTCATACATGGCTGGCGT
>CAZAIY010000168.1:0-3472 GCA_964485295.1 uncultured Oxalobacter sp.
GCGGTATATGCACAGGCAGATAATAACAGAGTGATAATTGCAAGGAATAGGGTAAGTAATCGTTTCATTTTTAATGCCTCATTTCATAACTTGATTGGGCATTAGGATCAGAATTTAGGTGTTTCAACAGGCTTTAGGTACTGTTTTATGACTGCTAAAACCCAGTATTTATGCGGCTTTTCGACTAAATCCTATAAGAACACTCGTACCAATAAGGGGGAGAGGCGTTTGCCGCTCCTCTTTTTTAGATAAAACAAGACTTTCAAATGTCCCGATAAATGTTCCGAAAAAGTGTATTTATTGACAATTGGACAAAAAACATATAGAATGGACACACTGGTGTTAGGAGGAATATTTATGGAGTTTTATTCGATAGCTGAAGTCGCTGAAATGAGCGGCCAAAGCCAGAAAACAATTCGTAGACACATTGCTGCTGGAAAACTGAAAGCAGATAAAATTGGAGGCTGCTATCGCATTGCAAAAGAGAATTTCGACAAATGGTTGATCTCTGACATAGATCCCGAAAAGGATAATATTTTTAAGGAAACGATCGCGAACGAGCAAAATACAGATGCTGTAAATTGGGTCGATATTACTGATAGTTGGGTATATGATGGTTGGACTAATGTCAATTATCGTAATGGATTTAATTTTATTGATTTGTTCTCTGGAGCTGGCGGTCTTAGCTGTGGCCTTGTGATGGCCGGCTTCACCCCGGTAGGTTCTGTGGAAATAATGCCGGAAGCAGTCGCTACATATAAGTACAATTTTGTAGAACAAAAAGGCTTCAACGAAAATGTGCAGACCAGAGATATTCGTGAAGAAGCAGTTAAGCAAGAGCTGTATGATTCTGTTGCAGATAAGCATATTCATCTGATCGTTGGTGGATTCCCTTGCCAAGGTTTTAGTATGGCGGGACATCGTGTTATAACTGATCCTAGAAATAGCCTGTATCTGGAAATGCTTGAAATTGTAAAACACATTCAGCCGGACTTTGTTGTGATGGAAAATGTCGAAGGCCTTAGATCTATGCTAGGTGGAAAGGTTGAAGCAAAAATCATCAACGATTACAAAGAAGCTGGTTACGATATTAATGTTACCGTTCTTAACAGCGCTGACTATGGAGTTCCGCAAGTCAGAAGAAGGGTGATTTTTATTGGCAACAGGCACGGACTAACCAATTATCATCCTAAACCTATCTATTCTTCTGATAACTATGTTACTTTAGGCGAAGGCATCAAGCGATTTATGGCTGTTCCAGAGAACAAGCAAATTAACCACATTTTTACCAGGCACTCTGAAAAGATGGTGGAGCAGATTGCTGCTGTTCCCGAAGGGCAGAGTTTGTACGGCAATTATTCTGACGCGTGGAAAAAATCCCCCTGGAACAAACCTTCCTGCACAGTTAAGGAGAATCACGGTGGTGTGAATATTCACCCAAAGCTACCTCGGGTATTGACCCCCAGAGAATTGGCTGCTTTGCAATCTTTCCCGGATGATTTCCTTTTCCGGGGATCTAAAAAGTGGCAATTGGTCCAAATTGGTAATGCAGTTCCTTGCCTCTTGGGAAAAGCAATCGGTATAGCAATTTCAAAAGCCATTGAAGGGAGAAAAAGAATGAGTTATTCTAAAAAACTAAGGTATGTTCAAAATAAACTACAGGAATATATCGCCACTATTTTGAAGGTTTATGGAAATGAATTACTCTTGCTTTTGGAAGATTATAATTTGTTGCAAAACCCTAACAATTGTATAGAATCCTCAACTGCACCTGGGTTTATACTGGAAGAATTCATCATTTCTAAACTGGCTGTTTTCACACAAAATCACGATGGCGAAAAGGAAATTATCATAAGAAGAAATGATACATCCACGACTTCAAGTAGCTTTGACTGCTATGTAGATTTTAGGAATGTCAAAATTCTTATAAACCATAAAGCAGAAAAAGAAGGAAGAAAAAATGCAGGCATTGCTGCAATCAACAAATTATATACAGATTATGCCTTAACAGAACCAAAGCAAGAAAAGGCTTTTCTTATTTTGAAATTAGGATATAAATATATAATTTCTCAGACGGACAATCAAAGGAAGTTTTATATTTCCAGTATAAATTCGTTCTTTTTAGAAGAAATAGATTTTTCCAAAGGGCATAAACAAGACTATAGAAACTGGTCTGAAGATTTTAAGCTATCCTCGGGCAGACTTATGGTAGATGAATCTTTCAAAAACCAGCATCATATTGAAGATGAAAAAATGTCGTACTTAAATACCAAGCAATTTATTGTTGAGCTAAAAGAGCAAGATGATGTGTAATTCTTATAGATGAGAACAGTATTACTTGCTTTTTTGCGCTACAATATAAGATAAGCAAAGTCCAATTTATAGTGATAGGAAGAATTGATTATGAAAATTGTGATTATCGGTCTGGGTACCATTGGCAAGACAATACTAAAGAACCTTTCCGGTGAGAAGCATACTGTTACCATTATCGACCAGGACAAAAACAGCATTGAGAATCTGATTGAAAAATACGATGTAATGGGGGTTGTGGGCAACGGTGCCAGTATGGATATCCAGAACGAAGCCGGTGTGGCAGATGCGGAGCTGGTCATCGCTCTGACCCGCAGCGATGAGCTTAACATCCTTGCCTGTCTGGTGGCAAAAAAGGTGGGCGCGAAAAATACTATCGCCCGTGTCCGAAATCCTGATTACAGAAAACAGATCCTTGAAATGAAAGACGATCTGGGGATATCTATGGTGGTCAATCCCGAACGGGACACCGCAGATGAAATCTTCAACATCGTGAACCTGCCCTCCGTTGCCCAGATCGAGCAGTTTGCAGGGGGTAAGGTTTCCCTTGTGGAAGTTGTCGCGGAAAAGGGATGCTCCCTGATTGGTGAAACGCTGATCTCCCTTGGACAGAAACTAACTACAAAGGTGCTGATCTGCGCTGTGCAGCGTGGCGATGAGGTTATTATTCCCTCCGGCCGTTTTGAGATCCGGGAGGGTGACCGGATCCACTTTACCTCCAACGCAAAGATGCTGGGTGATTTCCTGGCAGAGGTGCATCTTGAAAAATCTCCCCTCAAAAATGTGATGATCGTCGGCGGTGGACGGATTGGTTTCTATCTTGCGGACTCTTTGTCGAAAAAGAAATACGCTGTCAAACTGATTGAAAACAATATGAAGCAGGCAGAAGAACTTGCCGAAGATCTGCCCTGGGTCACGGTGGTTTGCGGCAACGGTACACAGCATGACCTGTTGATCGAGGAAGGCATTGAAGCGATGGATGCCTTTGTTGCCCTGACGGACATTGATGAAGAGAATATCATCGTATCTATGTTTGCCAACAAGAAACGTGTCAGAAAAACCATCACCCAGATCAAAAGTGATGACCTGTACGGTATGCTGGATGAGCTGGGCATCGAAAACAATGTTTCTCCCAAGCAGGTCGTTGCCAATATGATCATCA
>CAZAIY010000169.1:0-3470 GCA_964485295.1 uncultured Oxalobacter sp.
TGGCTAAAAAAATCAGTCAGGCAAGAAAATTTGTTGCAAATCACTCAAAAAAAGCATCCCTTTTTCCGTTGGACGAATAATAGTTGGATCACAATAGAGCAATCCTTTTTTTTCAGCTTTATTGATATAAGGATTTATAGTATTAATCGACAAGCCTGTTCTTTTTTCAAATAACTCTGGATGAAAACCTTTTGTTAATCGCAAAGCATTTAACATAAACTCAAAACCAAGGTCTTCATGAGATAAATCAAACTCTTTCTGAACAGCAGTTCCTTTAGCCATTTCATTCATGTAAATAGGTGGCTGATTATATCGAGTCTGACGTATAACTTTTCCATTTACTGTTATTTTTGAATGTGCTGCTGCACCAATACCCAGATAATCTCCAAAAAGCCAATAATTGATATTATGCCGACACTGATAATTGGATTTTGCATAAGCAGACACTTCATAGTGATCATACCCGGCAGACGCAGCTGCAATTTCAATCATATCCTGCATATCAGCAACAGTATCCTCATCAGGCAAATCCGGAGGATTAAATGCAAAAAAAGTATTTTGTTCAATCGTCAATTGATAAAGTGAAAGATGTGTTGGATTATATGAAATCGCCAGCATCAAATCCGCTTCAAGATCTTCTTTTGTTTGATGTGGTAAC
This sequence comes from uncultured Oxalobacter sp., assembly GCA_964485295.1. GTDB lineage: Bacteria > Pseudomonadota > Gammaproteobacteria > Burkholderiales > Burkholderiaceae_D > Oxalobacter. The sequence continues at coordinate 659 of CAZAIY010000169.1, forward strand.
GCATACATTAAATCCAGATTTATATTATCAAAGTATTTAAATGCTGTTTCTATTGCATTTCTAGCTTGTTTTACATCATGTATACGAGACAGAATATCAAGATGTTTCTGATTAAAACTTTGTATACCAATTGATAAACGATTTATTCCTGCATCTCGAAAGGCTTTTATCTTACCCTCATCAAATGTGCCAGGATTCGCTTCAAGAGTAATTTCAGTATCTGATGCTAATGGTAAAGATTCACGCAAAAAAAACAACAATTTGTTAACCACATCACCTGAAAGAAGACTAGGCGTTCCACCACCAATAAAAACTGATGAGATTTGTCTTCCTTCGATAAGTGACAAAGAAGAGTTTAAATCCTGTTTCAAAGCTTGAAGATATTCTTGCTCAGGTATGGCTGATGAAATAGCATGAGAATAAAAATCACAATACGGACATTTTTTTCTGCACCAAGGAATATGAATATAAAGGGAAAGAGGCGGCAGTAAATTAAAATGTAATATTCCTTCCTCTTTCTTCATATTCTCAATACATTTAGGAATCATTTTCATCTTAATTTTTCCAGCAACGTACGTAACGCTTTCCCTCGATGAGATATGTGATTTTTTTCTTCTGGAGAAAGTTCAGCAGCCGTTTTTCCAAATTCTGGAAGGAAAAAATGTGGATCATAACCAAAACCATTTTCTCCTTTGGGTTCAGAAACAATCAGTCCCTGCCAACTTGCATCTGCAATTACTGGTTGAGGGTCATTGGGATATCTAATATATACCAGTACACAATAATAATTGGCTGATTTATTTTGATAAGGAGCAAGTTCTTCTATCAGTTTTTGATTATTCAACAAATCGGAACCATGTTCACCTGCATAACGGGCAGAATAAATGCCAGGAGCACCACTAAGACTATCCACACAAATACCAGAATAATCGGCTAGTGCTGGTAATCCTGTTATTTGAGAAGCATGACGGGCTTTATTTAAAGCGTTTTCAAGAAAAGTTAAATAAGGTTCCGGAGCATCAGTTACACCAAAATCGGATTGAGGATAAATATCCCAACCAAGAGGAGAAAGTATTTCCCTTAATTCTTTCAATTTTCCTTTATTACTTGATGCCAATACTATTTTTTGAAGCATACGCGTTTTTGGCTTAATTATTATTTAAAAAGATAAAACCTTCATTAATATGAAGTATTCATACCCAAAATACTTTTTTGTAAACCAATTAATTCTGAAATACCTTTATGTGCCAATTTAAGCATATTATCTAAAGCAACTCGATTGAAAACATCTCCTTCAGCCGTCCCCTGCAATTCGACATACAAGCCTTCTTCTGTCATAACGATATTCATGTCGGTATCACACATACTGTCTTCTTGATAATCTAAATCCAGCATAGCAATCCCATTGACAATCCCAACAGATACCGCTGCAACAAAATGACGTAAAGGAATTTTTTCGATAATACCGTCATCAACCATTTCAGTGAATGCATCATAGGCCGCAATCATTGCACCACAAATAGAAGCTGTGCGTGTACCTCCATCAGCTTGAATAACATCACAATCTAACTTCAATGTACGTTCACCAAAAGCATTCAAATCAAAAGCGGCTCTTATCGAACGTCCTATCAAACGCTGTATTTCCTGTGTACGACCAGATTGTCTCCCTCTTGCGGCTTCACGATCTGAACGAGTATGTGTTGCTCTGGGTAACATTCCATATTCTGCTGTTAACCAACCCCGTCCTGTTCCACGTAAAAAAGAAGGAACACTATCTTCTATACTAGCTGTACAAATGACTTTAGTATCTCCAAAAATTGTTAAAACAGAACCTTCTGCATGACGAGTAAAACCGCGTTCGAAAGTAATCGGACGCAATTCATCAATTTGTCGGCCGTAGGAACGTTGAAGTTCTGGAGGAGTCATATCTTTTGTTTCTGAATCAGGCATTTTGCACCAAATAAAGTTTAAGGAATTAATAATAATGCCACTGAAAATGTTTGCTGAAAACAATTTTCTATAAAGAAATTTAAAAAAATAAGATAAAACCCTTTAATAAATCTTTGTGAGCGAATCTAAATTGATTTTTTTAATAAATGCATTTTTCCAAAAAGTCTTTGCATTTCATGATTCTGAATAAAAGAAAGATTATATGGATGCTCTGAACAAACCTGTGGAAAACGTGATAAAGCTTCAATTTTCACCAATCGCTCAGCAATCTTACCCCATAAGACTAGAATGGGTAGTGGCTTTTGAAATTGACTGGCATCATCTAACAAAGCATTCAATACCGTTTGCAAAAAAGGCATCCATATTGCCGCTTCTTTGGCCACAGGTACATGTTTTCGAAATATCAATGTCGCATTCAAAAGTAAAAAACCATGATCAAGTAAAGCTTTTTGCAACTCATCCAATTTCGTGATATATGGAAAATTGACTTTCTGTGTTGTGCGAATTATTCGGGAAACAGCTTCTCCACTAGTATCATTAGGATGTAAGGTCTTTTCTGCGACTAACAGCATTTTTAAGAAATTTCGCAAAGATGTTGCTCGATTAACCTGTTTTGAAAATCCCTTTTCTGACCAAATATTTTGTACCGCACCATCCATGAAACAATATCCTGTCGCACTATCTTCTCGAGGATAAGGTCCTTCACCTATCAGAACATATCGTACGTTATGTAAAGGTTGTGAAAAAGCAGAAAACAACCTGTTTTGGGTTGGTAAAAAAACATCTTTTTCCAACTCTGATAAATAATGGCTATTTTTTAAAACAATTGCTTCAACCGCTTTTTCTAAAACATCTAGCCAAC
>CAZAIY010000170.1:0-3468 GCA_964485295.1 uncultured Oxalobacter sp.
TCTGCAAGATAATTAAGGTGGGCAATGATTTCTCCCAGAGCGAATGTTAACTGATGTGAATCCATTTCTCCCCAATCAAAAAGAAGAGGCAGTAATTCGCAAGCCGTTTTTTCTGTATGAAGAACTTTTAAAATTTGGGCGCAGCGGTGACGGTGATGTTCTTCCAAATAATCTATTCGTGCGTGAATGCCCATAAAGGGGCGGCCATGTGAAGGCAAAACCAGGGTATCCGTTGGTAATTCACGGTAACGCTGTAAAGATTGCAGATAATGTTTTAGAGGGTTGCCCAATGGATTGACCGCCATTACCGGTATATTGGTTGAAATGGAAGGAAGCAGCATGTCGCCGGCAATAAGTACTTTCAATGCCTCACAGTAAAATGAGGCATGTTCCACAGAGTGCCCACTTCCAATAATTATTTTCCAGTCATATTCTCCAATCCGAAGAATTTGATTATCAAATAAACGTTGAAATGTTTTTGGAAGAAAAGGTGCCCATATTTGATAGTCATTTCCTCTTTGTTTAAGAGCATTTATCCTTTTTTTATCCAATCCATGATGCTCAAACATGTCTGCCTAGGCATCAATGTGATAATTTCATATTCCTTCACTAAAATCCAATGCGGTAAGATATTCTCCCTGTGTTACCCAAAGTTCAATTCCCTGCTTTTGTTGTAACCATCCGGCAAGACCGATATGATCCGGATGAAAATGTGTTGCCATTTGCCGGGTTAATTTATGTGTTTCAAACAACCTGAGCCATATGGATTTGATGGTGTCCCACATCAGTCCTGTGTCTATTTGACACCATCCGTCTCCATCAGAAATCATCCATAAATTCACATGGTTAAGAACAAATGGCAAAGGCATGCGTAACCATTTGATACCAGAAACGATTTCCATTGGATGACCCAATTCCGGTAAAGTCTGTCCAAGAGGGTAGTGAGGTGTTGGCATCAGCTATTTTTAATTAGTATATGGCTGAAACCGATTCTGTCAGTTTTTGTTCGGTATCAGTTCCATTGACGTCACTTTCAGATGGTGTCAAATAAGTTGCAATAATTGCACTGGATACAGCAGTTACCCTGGCTCGATGGAGTACTCGTGGGATATCATCAATTTCACTGCCCATTGATTGCACAATGGATGCCGCATCCACACTATTGGCGGCATTAAAAGCAAGCTGCCAGAAATCGCGTTGAGGAAATTCAACATTTTCTTTACTGACAGTCGCCGATTTTCGACCTCTTAAATCGCATTCTGTTGCATCAATGACATATTTGAACCGTTCAGGTCTTCGAAAAGCATCACAGCGTTCCAACAGTAATACAACGGTTCTTGAGCGAAGTTCCCTGCTACGGCGAATATTTCCATGCTCTCTTGTGGTCATAACAGCAATATCCCGATACATGTTTGAAACACGCAATCTACGACAAACCGCTTCTGTTAATCGGACACCCCTTTCTTCATGTGCACGGTGGTGTGGCCAGTGATTGGGAGGTGTTGTTCCTTTTCCCAGATCATGCAATAAGACGGCAAAACGAACCGGCAGGGGATATCCTTTTTTCGCGGCATAATCAAGAGCGAGCATAGTGTGAACGCCCGTATCGATTTCTGGATGATATTTTTCTGGTTGGGGAACACCCCAAAGTGCATTAAGCTCAGGGAAAATGCGTTCTAATGCGCCGCATTCCCGCATCACTACCAGCATGCGGGAGGGCTGGTTTTCCATTAACCCCTGTGATAACTCCTGCCAGATTCGTTCCGGCACCAATGCATCAACTTCTCCAGATGCCACCATTTTTTTCATTAAAACCATGGTTTCTTCTGCAATGGTGAAATCAGGAAAACGCGCAGCAAAACGGGCCAGCCTTAATATTCGAACGGGATCTTCTGCAAAAGCCGGGGATACATGCCGAAAAATCCGGTTTTTAAGATCTTCTTGCCCGCCAAACGGATCAATTATTTTCCCGTCTTCAGAAAGAGCCATCGCATTCATGGTTAAATCTCTTCGCAAAAGATCTTCTTCTAATGTCACATCGGGGGCGGCATGAAATACAAAACCTTTATATCCTGGTCCGGTTTTACGTTCTGTTCTTGCTAATGCATACTCTTCTTTTGTTTCAGGGTGTAAAAATACAGGAAAATCCTTACCAACAGGTTTAAACCCAAGCTGCTGCATCATGTCGGGCGTCCCGCCAACAACGACATAATCCCGATCTCGTACTGGCAATCCAAGTATCGTATCGCGAACAGCTCCACCTACCGTGTAAATTTTCATGTTCCCCTCTTTCGACTGACCATTTAAAACATCCTAATTCAACATGGATGTTTTTTTAAAACCGTTTTTTTATCAATATTTTCATAATATATCCAAAGTGGATTTTTTGCAGGGTAACCTATTCCTCTATGACAGGCGCAATTTGCCCCAAACGTTTTTTCAATGATTGTGGTTGTCTTTTCATCAGTGCGGCATAATAGGTTGTGTTGGACATGACCTGTTTAACATAATCCCTGGTCTCATTAAATGGAATTATTTCTGCAAAAATAGCGCCTTCAATTGGCTGAAAAAGTCGAGAACGCCATAAACGTGGTCGATTAGGACCCGCATTATATCCTGCTGTTGCTAATGGTTCAGAATTATCTAATTGATCCATCATCATCCGTAAATAATTCGTTCCTAATAGGATGTTTGTATCAAAACTGTTGATTTCAGAAGCGTGATAGTTATTAACTCCAATTTTTTTTGCAACCAATCTTGCTGTGGCCGGCATTAATTGCATCAATCCGGAGGCTCCAACTGCTGAACGGGCATTCATAACAAAACGGGATTCCTGACGAATTAATCCATATACCCAGGAAACATCCAAGTTAAGCGGTTCTGTTGCCGTTTTCATCTTGTCATAAAAAGGTATCGGAAAACGCTGAAAAAAATTCATTTGTTCTTTGGTACGACTTGAGGTATTGATCATTCTGTCTAGTACCCCTTTTCTTCTTGCAAATTCAGCAGCGGCAAGTAATTGCCGGTCATTCATGCCTCTTAACTGCCAGTTCCATTCCCGGGTTCCTTCAAAACGCATGTTCATGGAAAAAAATTTCAAGGCAAGTAAAAAACCCGGATTTTTTTCCATGGGAGCAATTTCTGTTTCTTTAATCCGTTTTGCTGTTTTGGGAATTCTTATTTGTCTTCCAAGCTCTTCCAGTGCAAGCTGACCATAAAAATTATGCTGATCAATAATACTGATGTAATAACGACGGGCCTCCTTGTCATTTCCCAATGCCTGCAAAGCACGGCCTTTCCAATAAAGCCATGTAACATCATCTTTTAGTTTTTCAGGCATTTCATCAATCCATCTGGAAACGGTTTCCCAATCCAGTGATCGAAGTGCCATTCTTACTCTCCATTCTTGAGCACTACTGGAAAGCGGGGTTCCCTCAGCATTTTTCCAGTAAGTCAAAGCATCAGGTG
>CAZAIY010000171.1:0-1063 GCA_964485295.1 uncultured Oxalobacter sp.
GCAAAATTTCCGGAAAAGACAAAGTTCGCGGAATTATCGGTGGCATGCATTTAGTCAACGCAGATGAAAAACGCCTGAATTATACTTTTGATGCATTCAAGAACTGGCAACCTGAATTTCTTGTCCCTTGTCACTGTACAGGAGAAGGTCCGACCCTCAATATGTTAAATGAAATAGGTGACAAAATCGTAAAACCGGGACAGGCCGGCATGGTTATACAGGGATAAAATCATTTTTAAATATCACTTTTTGAAAGGAGTCTTTCATGGTTTTAATGGATTTGACCATTTTTCCCAACAACGTCATAGGCAGCATGAGTCCATATGTTGCCCGCGTACTCAATATCATCGATAAAAGCGGATTAAAGTACCGTCTCTCCCCAATGAGTACTGTAGTTGAAGGCGAATTGGAACAGGTGTTGGCTGTGGCAACACAATGTCATAATGAGCTTGCAAAAGACTGTGACCGTATTTCAGTGGTTATCCGTATTGATTCCAAACCAGGCAACAATGAAACCCGTATGGAAAGCAAGGTCACTGCAGTGGAAGAAAAAGTCGGCAGAAAACTGGTAACCTCGATCGGTTAATAAAATACGCAGACAAAAAGCATGGTTTTTTGCAAAAACCATGCTTTTTTCATTTTTGAGTGTAAATCAACCTTTATTACCGATTGTCGGCTTTTGGGTTTTTACAACCTGCATTGCCGTTGCGATCAGACTGCTCATATCTCCCATATTGGCGGGAATAATCAAGGAATTTCCCTTTTGAGCCAATTCAGAAAAAGCGGCAACATACTGTTCTGCCACTTTCAAATTGACGGCATCACTTCCCCCCTGTTCGATGATGGCCTGACCGACCTTGCGTAAGGCTTCCGCATTCGCCTCGGCAATAGCAATAATGGCAGCCGCTTCACCCTGCGCCCGATTGATTGCCGCCTGCATTTCCCCTTCCGACCTGGCAATTTCAGCTTCTCTTAGCCCTGTTGCCAAATTGATTTGTTCCTGTTTTTTACCTTCGGAAGTTGCAATGACAGCCCGTTTTTCACGTTCAGCCGTAATTTGTGC
>CAZAIY010000171.1:1073-3446 GCA_964485295.1 uncultured Oxalobacter sp.
GCCTGCATGGCACGTAAAATTTCTGAAGGCGGCGTCAAATCCTTGATTTCATAACGCAATACTTTCACACCCCAATTTTGGGCAGATTCATCGACAACGCCCACCACATTGGTATTGATTTGATCACGTTCCTCAAATGTTTTATCAAGTTCCATCCGTCCAATGACAGAACGCAGTGTTGTTTGGGCAAGTTGGGTAATTGCCGCAATATAGTTGGAAGAACCATAAGATGCCAGTTTGGCATCGGTTACCTGAAAGTACAAAACGCCATCAACCTGCAACTGGGTATTATCTTTTGTAATGCAAATCTGCGGAGGAACATCCATAGGGATTTCCTTGAGACTATGCTTGTATGCGACCCGATCGATAAAGGGAACGACAATATTGAGTCCGGGAGACAGGGTGGCATGATATTTCCCGAATCGTTCGACTACCCAGGCATTTTGCTGAGGCACAACATTAATGGATTTCACAATAAAAATAAAAGCAATAATGCAAACCACAACCGCAACGTAAGACAATTCCATAGACAAATATTCTTTCAGTTTGTTGATTAGATCAAATTTTATTCGGAAACATTATTGACGATTAACCGATTAAAACGAATTTCCTGTATCACAAATAGGCCGGATTTGGCCTGACCGCCATGACCCAACTCCACATCCCACATTGTTCCTCTATAGGATACCCGTGCTTTATTTGCCCCTCCTTCCACTAATTGCCACTCATTGACAGTCAATGTTTTCCCGATATCCAAATTCACATTCGGGTCGTATTCCGGTGCCAACTTCCTTTGGGGATTGAACCGGCTTTTTTTCAGTAAAAAAGTTGCAACAAATCCCATAACACCTGCCACAATCAATTGAAAAGCCACATTCAAGCCCGATATGGCGGCAAGTCCCCCAAAAGCACAGGCTGTCGCCAGTATGAGCAAATAAAAAGTACCGGTAAAAATTTCTACAGCAACCAATATTCCTGCTATAGCAAACCACAAAACCCAGTCAACCATACTGGCAATCCCTCCCGTATATTAGAGAATGCTGGAAATTTACTTTACCTTATATATTATGATGATTTCTTTAAATACAACAAAGCCTTTCCTGAAAAATTTCAGGAAAGGCCTTGTTTTTTATAAAGGAATCTTTTTATTTGCCTTTTGCAAGTGTTTCCCATGTTGGGAGAACGGAATCCGGATTTAAGGACAATGAACCAATACCCTGTTCGATCAGCCAGTTTGCAAAATCCGGGTGATCGGATGGTCCCTGTCCGCAAATACCAACGTATTTACCCTGCTTGTTACAGGCTTCAATCGCACGTTTGACCATGGCCTGTACTGCCGGATCACGTTCATCGAAGTAGGAAGTCAACAGATCCAGACCTGAATCCCTATCCAGTCCCAATGTCAATTGGGTCATGTCATTTGATCCGATGGAAAAACCATCAAAGAGTTCCAGGAATTCATCTGCCAAAATGGCATTTGAAGGCACTTCGCACATCATGATCAATTTCAGATCATTTTCACCACGAGCCAGACCATTTTTTGCCAGCAGGCCGACAACATCATTGGCCTGTTGAAGTGTCCGAACAAAAGGAACCATTATTTCCACATTTGTCAAACCCATATCATTTCTAACGCGTTTTAATGCCTCGCATTCCATTCTGAACGGTTCTTCAAATTCCTTGGAAAGATAACGGGCAACCCCACGGAAACCCAGCATGGGGTTTTCCTCATTCGGTTCATATTCCGAACCTCCCATCAGGGAACGATATTCATTGGTTTTAAAGTCAGACATTCTGACAATAACCGGTTTCGGCCAGAAAGCTGCTGCAATGGTTGCGACCCCTTCTGCCAATTTGTCGACATAATAGGTTCTGGGGGAATCATATCCCGTGATTTTGAGGCAATACCCTCTTTCAGTTCCTTGCTGACGTTAGGATAGGCTATGGCTGCCTGAGGGTGGATACCGATTTCATTGATAATGAATTCCAGTCTTGCCAGTCCCACACCATCATTGGGAATGGACTGATGCTGGAATGCCAGACTTGGGTTGCCAATGATCATGGTCATTTTCACCGGCAATGGCGGCAAATTATTGAAGACCACCTTGCTTTCTTCTACCGGCAAATCACCTTCATAGATGCGTCCCTCATCTCCTTCTGCACAGGAAACGGTCACTTTCATGCCATCTCTTAGGATTTCTGTTGCATTGGCACAACCCACAACAGCAGGTACACCAATTTCACGGGCAACAATGGCAGCATGACAGGTTCTACCACCGCGATTTGTCACAATAGCCGCCGCTTTTTTCATGACAGGTTCCCAGTTCGGATCCGTCATATCCGCAACAAGAATATCACCCGCCTCGACACGAT
>CAZAIY010000172.1:0-3429 GCA_964485295.1 uncultured Oxalobacter sp.
GTTTTGATTTTCATTGCCGTAAAAAAGTGAAGACAGGAAGTATCAGGAATTTTTCAATTACTTTCATTATTTATACGGGAGAAAAAATGAATACAACTATTAATGCCACCCTGCAAAAAAGTCTCACCTTGACTACTTCGACAACAACAACGACAAATGAATCTTCATCGAGCACGGCTGTTCAACAACAATCTGCATCCGCTTCCAGTCTGCGTTCTTCTTTGAATGCCCAAATTATTGAAGCCTCTTTAAAAATTGAAATCAGTGCAAGTAGCAATTCACAGGGACTTTTATATCGTTCCTGTCTGGAAAGCGTTTATGAGGCACTTAGCGGCAATTTTGAATCGCAAATTAATCCTGATTACAAAATGCCTTCCATGATGGATGAAAACAATCCATTTGCAACGCCTGAAGGTACAGCCAATGTCATTTTATCTTTCTCACTCGGACTTTATGCACAATATTCCGCTTCCCATTCCGGAGAAGACAGTGCTGAAACAGCAACCAATTTTATTGAACTCGTTCGAGGCGGATTTGAAAAAGGTTACAATGAAGCTGTCGAGATTCTGGATGCATTGAGTGTTTTTGATGGAACCATCAAGAGTGAAATTGAAAAAACATGGGAACTGGTACAAAAAGGATATGATGACTGGCTGGCATCCATGACAAATCCTGTATCAGAAGAATCCGCTGAAGTTGCCGATACACAAATTGATACGCAATAAAATATTTTCCATTCCCGTATAAAAAAGGCACTATCCTTTTGATAGTGCCTTGTTCTTTTTTGAAAAAAATTATCTGAAATATCAGGTCTATCTGACAAAGTTGGTATAGACCACTTTTTCCATTTTCGGGGGATTAATACCTGCCTTTAAGGCAGCCTCCCTGCATTTCAGATGCCAGGCAAAATTTCTTGCAAGAATCCTCATGTTTTGCATCCCCTCTTCGTCTTTTAAAACCTCTTCCGGCGTTGCACCATGCACCATATTCCAGTATCTGCCTGAAATGATAGGCATCTGGTTTATCTGAAAATATTTATTGAGCTGATCCAGCGCAGCAGTTGTTCCTGCCCTTCTTGCCGAAACAATTGCCGTACCCGGCTTATGCCTGAAAGAGTTATGACTTGACAAATAATCGGAGAAAAAAGCCCTATCCAAAAACGGTACCAAAATTCCACTGGCAGAAGCATAATGAACAGGCGAACCGATGACATATCCGTCAAACCGTCTTGCTTGTTTTAAAAAATCATTGACTTTGTCATTAATGACACAACGTTTTAACCTGATACATCCCCGACAATCCCGACAGGGCGCAATAGGGTCTTTACCAATGTAATAAATATCCGTCTCGATATTTTCACTATTTAAAGTTTTCGCTATTTCGTTTAAAGCTGTATATGTGCAACCTTTTTCATTCGGAGAACCATTTACAAGTAATACTTTCATATTTCCTCCTCAAATGCCTTTGCTGTTCATACAGCTTTTTTCACTTGCAGCTGAGCAAATAGTTATTTTGGTGAGTGCTTCATCAAAAAAGTATCAAACTGTTCCGGTGGTATAGGTCTGGAAAAATAATATCCCTGTCCAAAATCGCAGCGATATTCCGCCAGCAAATCCAATTGCCCCTTTGTTTCAATACCTTCAGCCAGAGAATTGGTTCCATTTAATGCCCGGCACAAATCCATGCCATTGGCAATAACAACACGGCTTTTTTCATTTTCCTCAATTGAATTGACCAATGATCTATCGAACTTGATCTCATCGAAATCCATAGCAGAAAGAATTGCCAGATTGGAATATTCTGAACCAAAATCATCCAAAGAAATGTTAAACCCGACCGCTTTTAAATCCATCATCAATTTATTAAGTTGATCCTCGTCCATTTTTCCAATACTTTCCGTGACTTCAACGGTAATCGACGAAGGAGAAACATTGTGATTCGCACAAATGTCTCTAAGTAATTCCACGATAGATGGCTCAAGTAATGTAATACGGGAAAAATTCACCGAAATCTGCAAGTCATATCCCTGATCAAGCCATTTCCGTAAGGTTTTACAGGCCTCTTTCATGACGAACAGGTCAATATGACTAATTACACCTCCAGCTTCATAAAATGGAAGAAACTTGTTTGGCGGAATAATGGTTCCATCATCCTCTCTTTTACGAACCAGTGCTTCCGCACCGGATACCCGTCCTGTCTGAATATTCACCTGGGGCTGATAATAGATAAGAAAGCGATTTTCATCCAACTCTCTTAAAACTTCCTCGATAAGACCTGTACGGGAAATACTACGACCTTCCCTGAGTGCAGAATGATAATACGATTGTTTTTCCGCAAAACGTATTTCATCTGCCTGTTTAAATAACTTGTTGATATCGACAGTATCCTGATCAAATTTATAGGCAAATCCAAAGGATATGGTGTTCTCCATATCCGCACGCTTGAAAGCATGACGTAACGCAACTATTTTATCCTGGAAAGAATTTTTGGATACATCCGTACAAAAGACAACAAACTCATCACCACTTATTCGATAGACCTTATCTGCGAACTGTCCTTTCAAAATCGTTGCTGTCTGCTTGATGATTTCATCACCATATGCCCTTCCATGCGTCTCATTGATTTCTTTCATACCATTGATATCCAATGTCACAATACCCAGCTTTTCCGGTGCGCGACTATGAAAACTGTCAAGAATACGATTGAAATAATTCCGGTTTTTTAAACCTGTAAGCGTATCCAAAAAGCTGAGTTTTTCCAATTCAATGATAAGACGACGTTTTTCTAATTCTTCCTCAACAAATGCGGCTATTGAACGCAATAAAGTAAGATTACGAATATTGCTTCGAGGATCATCTACACCGATAAAACCAACAATCTGACCATCATTAATCAGTGGTGCCGCTAATAAACTTTCAATACCCTGCGGTTCCAAAATCAGGTATTCCGCTGAATTTTTATCCAAATCCTGATCCAGGGAACTGATGGAAAAGACTCCTTCCTCCTCAAATTTTTGGATAAATTTATCCAAATCCGAAATAGGAATATTTTGAAGATTATCTATCTCTGCAGTAACACCCGAATTACACCATTCAAACGTATTGGATGTCACCTGTTTATTAAGGTCAAACTCAAAAATATAAGCCCGATTAGCTTGATAAAAACGACCGATTGATTCCAAAAACAAATTGACTGCAACATTCAGATCTTTTTCCTGGGTAAGAATATGAAGTGATCGGAACAATACATCTTCCATTGATAACTGATCGGGATTGATATGGATATTTCCATTCTGTGCAGTAATTTCCTTTTCAAGTCTGATACAGCATTTACGACCTTCAAATTCGACTAGTAAATCATGAAGATCAAACCAGCGATTTAACTTGTCATTAAAATATTCCCAACGAGATGTTTCATTGAGTTTTAATT
>CAZAIY010000173.1:0-3427 GCA_964485295.1 uncultured Oxalobacter sp.
CATACAAGTGCGCTACCAGGCTGCGCTACGCCCCCACGCTAAGAGGATTGTATTATAGCAGTAGTTAATTCTCTTTTTATTTGATTCTGAAAAAAAAAGAATCTTGTCAGGATAAATAAAAGGAGAGGGTTGCCGGTTTGATTATTCTAGGAATCGACGGGAAAATGTTTGAATTGTCAGTATAAAGGTAAGAAACGTGGGCATTGAAATAGAACGTAAATTTTTGTTGAATGGAAATCAATGGAAAAATTTATCGGTCGCAGACGTTATCAGACAAGGTTATTTATCGGCAGATCATGCCCGGGTTGTCCGAATCAGAATTGTCAATGAAAAGGCTTTTATTACGATTAAAAGCAGTGTGAATGGTCTTTTTAGAAATGAATGGGAATATCCGATTCCTCTTGTTGATGCAGAAGAAATGTTGGAAAAATTATGTCAAAGACCATTAATTGAAAAAAAACGTTATCGTATTCCCTATAAGGGAATGGTTTGGGAAGTGGATGAATTTTTTGGAGAAAATACGGGATTATTAATAGCGGAAATTGAATTGGAGTCGGAAGATCAGATTTTTTCCAAACCTGAATGGATTGGAAAAGAGGTAACTCATGACCCTCGTTATTACAACACGAATTTAATGAAAAATCCGTATCTGACATGGGAAGAAAAGAATAAGTAGTTTATGGCGTTTTTTGAGAGGAGGTGGAAAGATAATCTTCTCTTGTTTTAAGAATATTGGCTTTTACGATAGGAATGTATTTTTCCATAATGGTGTCTTGCACATCATTTTTGTTACGTTCGGTAAACCAGGATTTATCTGCCGGCAAAGATCCGCTTCTGCTTCCCGCCCGTCCTCTTATCCGCTTCATGTTGTATTCTTCCCATGATTTTCCCCAATAATGATTGATTCGAATCACAGAAGCGGTTATCTCTTTTGAGTGAGTCCTGACTTTTTTTCCTTTTTCATTAACAGCAGCCTGATTGCCGATAAAACAGCCATGATGATTTTCCATGGCAAAAGCAGCTCTAGGATTGACTATGGTTTTCATGTATTCGTCCGGCTTTTCGGCATGAGCTGTAAAACGTTCAATGACCAGACCTTCTTCATAATTTTCATGCCCGTTGTCGCCATACATCATCCAATGCATGGAAAGACCGACTTCGTTTTTGTAGTCTTCCAGTATTTCAGGAATCGTGGCTTTTTTTATAGGGACAATAAATTCATCTGCGTCAATATAGGCAATCCATCGGGATTCCAGACGAAATCGTGCCAAAGCGTCATTGTAGGCTTTGTTCTGGACTCTTCTTCCTGGCCAGGGTATACGTACGACATCGCCGCGGGCAATATATGGGGCGAGAACTTCTTGAGTGATATCCGATGATTCGTTATCGTAGATATAAAATTTTTCAACACCAACAATTTTGTGGTATTCAATCCATTCGGCAAGATAACGCCCTTCATCTTTCATGATGGCAACAATGGAAAGATTTTGTTTAAATGGGCCTTCGTTATCTTGTTTGAAACGGGTTTTTAAATACCGTTTATGGGCATAATAGGTTCCAACACAATTGTGTGCAATGGCATCCCTTAATCCGGCCGATGTGAAAAAAAAAAGCCGGATAAATAAACGTAGCTTTTCTCCCAATGTTCTTTTGGGTCTTGTCGCAAGATGTGCTGGAGTTTGATCAGATTTCAAGGTGGTTAAGATAATATTTTGATAACCTCTAATTATAGAATTGTTGCTTGATTTTTTCCAGTAATTGCTTTAACAAGTCACAAAAGAGACAGGCATCAAGTGTTTTTTATGCTCCAAAATTAATGGGGGTTCTTGCATTTTTTTGCGCCTCCAGCAATTCATTCATTTGAGTGTAAATTGCAAGTACTTCCCCCTGAGCTGAAATAACTTGCATTTGTGCTGTTTGGACTTTTATCATGGCAGCCATTCTCTCTGATTCATCAGAGGCGTTTTTCATTTCCATCATGGCTTTATTCATTTGTTGTACAGCTATGTCCAAACGTTTTTGGGCTTCTTCTAATGCCTTTTGAAGCTGTTCAAGTGTTTCATTAATGGCAGTTGTGGCATCGGCACTATTACTTTCCTGACTTTCAACAGAATTGATCGCCTGTTTGATAGGGGAATCTGATTCTTCTTCAGAAGACCGGTTTTGTACGGTCGCATATTGTGTTCTTGCTTCATTGGAAAGCCTTACAGTAGTACTTTCTGAAGAAGGTGATGTAACTTCCTGAACAGCGGCAACGGCTCCTGATGTGGCACCGGAGGTATAGGAATCAATGAATCGGATGTTACTAATTGAAGTGGTGCTTGTCGTTTGCATAGTAAATCCCCCTTTATTTCCTTTTTCTGTCAAAGACAGAATAAATTGAAAAATTTTTCTTATTTTATTTATCGACAGATTTGAGTAATTTTTTAGATTTTTGAGTACTTTTGTTTTGATATGAATTAAATAACGGTTTGATTTAAGGTTAATTCGGAAAAGAAATTCAAATAAAAATCCCTCAAATTTCAAAATGGAAATTTGAGGGAGATGAATGACTGAAAATGGAAGTTTTTTTATTCAGGAAGATTGGCGTATATCGTATTACGGATACTTGTTGAAACGGGTTCGTTATGAACAGTAACTGCAGTGGTTGTCATAATGACAACGGACAGTTTTTTGGAAGGATCCGTAAACCAACGATGTCCGTAAACACCTCCCCAATAAAGTGTTCCAACAGATTGAGGTGTCTCAGCCAGTTCGGGTTTTAGTAGAATACCCCATCCAAGCCCAAATCCGGCACTGGGATCTTCAGGAAGTCCATTGGGTAAAATATTGGTCGACATCAATTTCATGAGATCTGTACTCACGGTTGGCATGGTATGGGTTCTGATTGCCTCAACCAAGCGCATGAGATCGATAGCTGTTCCAATCATGCCTACCCCGCCAGAAGGATATTCATTTGGATCAAATGCCCTCTCCGGAGAGAAGAGAAAACGCCATCCATCTTCATTAATGACCAGTTGATCTGCTTCCATACGTTTTAAGTTTCCGTCCTCCATAAAATAGGGAATGGTCATGCGATCACGATCTTTTTCCTGGGCGATAAAAGTTGTGTCTGTCATACCGAGTGGGTCTGTGACAAGTTCTTTCATTGCCTGAGGAAATGATAGTCCGGTTACTTTTTCAATTACTGCACCCATTACTTCAGGTGAAAGGGAATAAAGCCATGAAGTTCCCGGTTCAAATTTTAAAGGGACAGAAGCCAGACGTTTAAGATTTTCTTCCAGAGTAATGCCTGAGATATCAAGACCATCTGAAACATCTGCGAGCTCATAGGGGCCTTTTTCTGGTTGTGCCCATCTATAATCCAAACCTGCCGTATGGGATAAAAGCTGTTTGATCGTAATGACCGGTGTTTTTCCATCAGCAG
>CAZAIY010000174.1:0-3417 GCA_964485295.1 uncultured Oxalobacter sp.
TTGGTTGATGCAGAAAGAACACGTTTTGAATTTAGTCATAATGCACCATTGACACAGGATGAAATTCGCAAGGTTGAAGAAATTGTTAATAATGAAATTTTGTTGAATCAGGAAGTCACCGCAACACTGATGTCGTATGATCAGGCAGTTGCTTACGGTGCAATGGCACTTTTCGGTGAAAAGTATGGTGATGAGGTTCGTGTTCTCGATATTGGATTTTCCTGTGAATTGTGTGGCGGTACACATGTTTCACGTACCGGTGATATTGGATTTTTCAAGGTAATATCTGAAACAGGTATTGCTGCCGGTGTTAGACGGATAGAAGCGGTTACAGGGGTGATGTCACTTGATTTGATACAGTCCCTTTCTCGTAAACTGAGTGATGCTGCTTCCGCCTTGAAATCACAGCCTGATGAACTGGTTTCTCGCATTCATCAAATGCAGGATCAGATGCGGGGACTGGAACGGGAGCTGATTACTTTAAAAGCGAAGTTTGCTTCTACTCAGGGAGATGATTTGGTAAATCAGGCTGTTGATATTAAAGGCGTTAAAGTCCTTGCCGCTACATTGGAAGGAGTGGATGTAGCCGGTCTTAGAAACACTATGGATAAGCTGAAAGATTCATTGAAAACAGCTGCTATTGTGCTTGCAACAGTCAATGATGGCAAAGTTAGTCTTATTGCTGGTGTGACAAAAGACTTGACAGGGAAAATGAAAGCCGGCGATTTGGTTAATCATGTTGCAAAACAGGTCGGAGGTAAGGGTGGAGGACGTCCGGATATGGCGCAGGCTGGAGGTACGGATCCTTCTGCTTTACCTGAAGCCCTGAAAAGTGTTGATGCATGGGTCGACAAGAGTCTTTCCTGATAACAACAGAAAAGGGATGACATGCTGTTTGACAAGGAAGTGGATGCACGTGGACAGAAATGTCCCATACCAATCCTCTGGTCAAAAAAAGCCTTAGCAGCGATGGAAAGTGGGAGGATACTTCGAGTCCTTACGACTGATCCATCTGCTGTTGGCGATTTTCATTTTTTTACCCAGCAAACAGGACATGTTTTTCTTAAACAAACAGAATCGGATGGAGAATACACCATCTATCTGAAGAGAAAATAATTTCTCTTATATTTTTATAAATGTGAATCTGCTATTGGAGAGACGATGAAGCTCCTTGTGTGTGTCAAATGGGTTGTGGATGTCAATACAAAAATCAGGGTAAAACCTGATAAAAGTGGAATTGAGACTGAAAATGTCAAAATGGTCATGAACCCGTTTGATGAAATTGCAGTTGAAGAAGCGGTTCGTTTGAAAGAAGCCGGTAAGGCATCGGAGGTTGTTGTTGTTTCCTGTGGGGTAGATAAGGCACAGAACATTTTGCGTATGGCTTTGGCTATGGGAGCTGATCGCGCCATTTTGATTCATACAGAAGAAACACTTCAGCCACTTGGTATTGCCAAGTTATTGAAAGCATTGACGGAAAAAGAATCCCCACAACTTATTTTGCTCGGAAAACAGTCAACCGATGATGATGCGGCACAAACAGGACAGATGCTGGCAGCTTTGCTGGATTGGCCACAGGGTATCTTTGTTTCAAAATTGCAAGTGGACGGAAATATTATTGAAGTCATGCGTGAAATTGATGAAGGCACTGAAAAACTGTCATTGGAATTACCGGCTGTCATAACTGCAGATCTTCGCTTGAATGCACCGAGGTATGTAACCTTACCGAATATGGCCAAAGCAAGAAAACAGCCAATAGAAGTGATTACACCAAATGAACTGAATATTTTGAATAAACCCCGTTTGGAAGTTTTGCAGGTGGAAGAGCCGGCGTCCAGATCGGGTGTGGAAATTCTACCTGATGTTGAAAGCCTGGTTGATAGGTTAAAAAACGAAGCCAAAGTTATTTGAGATTTATTGGAATTGTATGTCAGTACTCGTCATTGCAGAACACGATAATAACGAACTTAAAGTCAGTACAGCCAGTACGGTTTCCGCTGCGAAATTATGCGGAGATAGCGTGGATATTTTGGTAATGGGGTATCAATGTGAAGAAATTGCTAAAAAAGCGGCAACCATTTCAGGTGTTGATAAAGTGTTGTTGGCTGATGCGCAGTTACTTCAATATGGATTGGCAGAAAATGCGACAGAACAGATACTCTCTGTTTCCTCCGGGTACAGTCATATTCTGGCACCGACAACAACTTTTGGAAAAAGTGTTCTCCCTCGAGTAGCTGCCCGATTGGATGTGGAATTTGTTTCAGAAGTGATTCAAGTTGTTTGTGCTGATACGTTTAAACGAACAGTTTTTGCTGGTAATGCGATAGCAACAGTAAAATCAAGTGACCCAATAAAAGTATTGACGATAAGACCCACTGTTTTTCCACCGGAAGAAAGAGTTGGCAACGCAATAATCACCAATATTACAGTTGTATCGGATACTGAAAAATCAACTTTTTTGTCCAGGGATGTTCAAAAGACGGGACGTCCTGATCTGACAGCCGCTAAAACCATTGTTGCTGGCGGACAGGGCATCAATTCTGTTGAGGATTTCAAGTTGGTGGAAACCCTTGCTGATCAACTAGGCGGGGCGGTTGGAGCTTCTCGTGCGGCTGTAGATGCCGGGTATGTCAAAAATGATCTTCAAATAGGTCAAACAGGTAAAATTGTTGCTCCGGATCTGTACTTTGCAATTGGTATTTCAGGCGCTATACAACATATTGCCGGTATCAAGGATGCCAGGATCATTGTTGCCATTAATCAGGATCCTGACGCGCCCATTTTTAACGTTGCAAATTATGGTTTAATTGGTGATTTGCACACCATTCTTCCGGAACTCATAGAAAATTTGCGTCAGGAAATGCGTTAAAGTTTAGCTAAAATTGGTTAATTTATTTTAAAAATAATTAAATCCATTTATTTTTAGCGTATATAACTAACGGTGTTTCCTCGTATGGTTCTATTTCCGCCGGGGCTTTCCTTTTTCAATCCAATAACCAAGGAACCGTAAGGCTTATAATTTTCCGGAATTTCAAGTTTTTTGCGGTACAGTTCGTTTTTGGAACTTTTAAAGGCAAACAGTACAAAATTAACCCAGCAACTGTTATATCCGATGGACTCTGCTGCAATGGCCATGTTTTGGATAGCCGCGGCACAATCGGATTCAATTGCCGGTTCATCTGGTCCTGAAACAAGAATAACTACAGGAGCATTATGGAAAATATTGTAGTTTTCGCTTTGTGCTATCAGGCTTAAATAACGATTTTTTAGACCAGCGGCGATGTTTTTTGCCTCCTGATTCAGATCAGATAATATTTCTTGTGACTGAATGACGGAAAAATGCCTTTCCTGTCGATTCATGGAACAGGGGGCTATCTTTCCCGCTTCAATAATGGTATCGATTACTTCATCAGGGAT
>CAZAIY010000175.1:0-3416 GCA_964485295.1 uncultured Oxalobacter sp.
TTGGTTATCTTAATTTTTTTAATGGTAACAACGACATACAGCAAATATACGGAATTACAGATCACTCTGCCTACAGCGCATGCAGAGACAATGCCGGAAAGATCGCGTGAATTAAACATTACCATTGATGCATCAGGTCAATATGCCATCAATAATCATAGGATAGCTTATGAAAATCCGGCCCAACTGGCCAGAGAAATGCGGATAGTTGCATCCAAATTAGGCAATGAACAGGATCCCATTGTTATTATTGCCGCTGATGGCAGCACGCCTCATCAACGTGTCATCAATGCAATGGAAGCAGCCCGTTTGGCCGGACTGGAAAGATTGACTTTTGCGACGCAGTCGGAAGTAGGTAAGTAAAACATATCCATGAAGACATCTCGCCTGACAGATTGGATGACTATTTGGCAAGATAGAGGAAAGATTGCCGGATTGTTATGGCCGATATCGTTAATTTTTCGTTTTATTGTCGGGATCAGACGAAAAGCGTATCAATGGGGTTTTTTAAAATCATCAAAACTGCCTGTGCCGGTTCTGGTTGTTGGAAATATTTTTATTGGGGGTACAGGAAAAACGCCTTTTGTTATCTGGCTGGTCAATGTATTAAAAAAAGCGGGATTTTATCCTGGTGTTGTGTCTCGTGGATATGGGTCAAAGACAAAAGAGCCGCAGGAAGTTTTTAAACATTCATTACCTGAAAATAGTGGCGATGAACCTCTTTTAATTGCCATTAATGCGGATTGTCCCGTTGTGATAGGGAAAAAGCGAACAGCTGCGGCTCAATTTTTATTGGAGAAATATCCTGAGGTCAATCTGATTATTTCAGATGACGGGTTGCAGCATTATGCGATGCAACGGGATATGGAAATTATGCTTTTTGATGGGCGTGGTGCGGGAAATGGCTGGATGTTGCCGGCGGGTCCTTTGAGGGAACCTGTCTCAAGAGACAGGGATTTTACTGTGGTCAACAGTGTGAATTACCCTGCACCGGGCAATCTTATTTATTCTCCGGATATTTTTTTGATGCGGTTGATAGGAGATGAGGCTGTCCAGTTAGGTAACAGGACAAAGTCTCTGCCACTTGCTCAATTATCGGAAGCGTCCCAAAAAAATGCATGGCGTATTGCCGCTGTTGCCGGGATTGGAAATCCCCTTCGTTTTTTTGTCATGTTAAAAAAATTCAATTTGGCCATTACGGAATATCCTTTGCCGGATCATTTTAATTATTCAACCAATCCCTTTAAAGAAATTGACGCTGATATTATTCTTATAACGGAAAAAGATGCAGTAAAATGTGCCCAAATAGAATCTATTGTTAATGACACTCGCATTTGGGTTGTTCCTGTAAAAGCCAGACTTGACGAAGGTCTTGAACAAAAAATAGTGGAGAAATGCCGTGAATACGGATTTGCTTGAAATTTTGGTTTGTCCCTTATGCAAAGCGCCGGTTCGTTATGATAAAGAGAAACAGGAACTTGTCTGTCGACCTGACAGATTGGCCTACCCCATTCGGGATGGCATCCCGATAATGTGGGCTGATCAGGCAAGGGAGCTAATGGAAGAAGAACTTTTGTAGATTTTTTGAGAGTCTGTATGTCTTTTTATGTGGTGATTCCCGCTCGATTGGCTTCAACCCGTCTTCCCAATAAACCGCTTGCGGATATAGCAGGAAAACCGATGATTGTGCGTGTTGCAGAAAGAGCGCAATTATCTGGAGCGATGGATGTTATTGTTGCGACAGATCATGAATCAATCATGCAGGTTTGCAAAAAACATGATATTAAAGCGGTCATGACTTTGTCTACGCATGTTTCCGGAACGGATAGAATCGCCGAAGTTGCCGGAAAAATGCAATGGAATGATGATGCCGTTATTGTCAATGTTCAAGGTGACGAGCCCTTGATCGATCCGGATCTGATTGTGGCAACCGCGGCCAAGGTGAATAAAAAAACACCCATGGCAACGGCGGCGCATGCCATTTTGGCAGTGGAGGATATGTTTAATCCCAATATAGTCAAGGTGGTATTGGATAAAAAGAAAAATGCATTGTATTTTTCCCGTGCGCCGATTCCCTGGGACCGGTCGACTTTTTCTGATCGCCCATCGGTTTTGCCGGATAAATTTGAAGCATTGCGACATATTGGGCTTTATGCATTTCGTAATGAATTTTTAAAAAAATATTCTTCATTAAGTGTTTCACCGATTGAGCGCTTTGAAGCATTGGAGCAATTGCGGGTACTATGGCATGGTTACAACATTTCCGTTCATATTAGTGAAGCGGTTCCCATGGCCGGAGTGGATACACCGGAAGATTTGGAGCGGGTTAGGCAATATTTTCTTTCGAATTAAGCATTTAAAGAGGCTCGAAATTATTGCAATTCCAAGTTAAAATTCAATGTTTTTTGAAAATACTCAAATTAATTAATAAACAAGCCGAAACTGCGGTTAAAAATAACCGTGGGTTTTGATTTTTTGATCATTTTTTTTCAGATTGGAAAATTGTAATGCGCCTCATTTTGTTAGGAGCCCCTGGTGCCGGTAAAGGTACCCAGGCAATGTTTATTCGTGAAAAATACGGCATTCCACAAATTTCAACAGGTGATATGTTACGTTCTGCTGTTAAGGCAGGAACCCCGTTAGGTCTGGAAGCGAAAAAGGTTATGGATGCTGGTGGACTGGTATCGGATGATCTTATCATTAATTTGGTAAAAGAACGTCTGAAAGAACCGGATTGTCAGGCAGGTTACTTGTTTGATGGGTTTCCAAGAACATTAGGACAGGCTGAAGCGCTGAAAGAAGCGGGTATTGCTATCGATTATGTCGTTGAAATTGATGTTCCGGATGAAATGATTATCGATCGGATGAGTGGACGACGGGTTCATCCTGCATCCGGCCGAACATACCATGTCAAATTCTATCCGCCAAAAGTTGAAGGCAAGGATGATGTTACTGGAGAAGATCTGATTACTCGTGATGACGACAAGGAAGAAACGGTGAAAAAACGTTTGGCTGTTTATCATGAACAGACTGAAATTCTGGTTGATTATTATCGTAAATGGGCACAATCCGGTGAATCGAATGTTCCCAAATTTCGACGTATTTCAGGTGTTGGTTCTATTGAAGAGATTACAGCAAGCATGCTTGAGGCATTGAAGGGATAGTGCGTTTTTTGCAGATTAAAAAATAATCAGTTTGGAAAGTATCAATATTTAAATAAGGAGTAAATATGGCAGCAGGTTTGTGGTTTGCCGTAGTGTGTGGATTTATTGCTGTTGCTTATGGTCTTGTGACAAGAAGTTGGATTTTGAAGCAGGATGCAGGTAACCAGGAGATGCTAGATATTGCACAAGCTATTCAGCAAGGTGCTGCTGCATATTTGGCCCGTCAATATCGTACTATCGCCATAGTTGGGA
>CAZAIY010000176.1:0-3409 GCA_964485295.1 uncultured Oxalobacter sp.
AACTGCAACACCTCCTGCACCTTTTATCCAATTGACCGCTTTTTCCAAACTGGTCCACTCATGAAAAACGTATGCATGACGACCTTTTTTCAAATACCGATCAAATGCCTCATCTGTATTGGGACACACTTTCGCATCGACAAGAAAACGAGAAAAATGTTTACGAGAAATAAC
The DNA here is from genome assembly GCA_964485295.1 of uncultured Oxalobacter sp. Lineage (GTDB taxonomy): Bacteria > Pseudomonadota > Gammaproteobacteria > Burkholderiales > Burkholderiaceae_D > Oxalobacter. The sequence goes on from CAZAIY010000176.1 coordinate 175, forward strand.
AATTGGATCAGAAACCTGATTGATAACTCCTTCGTATGCGCCCGGTATTCCTTGCTGTTCCAGACGTCTTGCAATTTCCTTTGCACGTTCAACACGCCCTGATCGATTGGCATTCAAATTACGCTTGAATTCCTCATTATTTTCATCTACCTGCAAACCGACAATATGGACAGAACGTCCCTGCCAGGTAATGGATATTTCAACACCTGGAACAAAATGAATACCTGCCTTATGACAGGCAATCCTCGCTTGGGCAACCCCTTTTACCATATCATGATCGGTTAATGCCAATGCCTTTGCACCATTAGAAACAGCCCGCTCAACTAATGAATCAGGAGAAAAAAGCCCATCCGAGCAACTGGAATGCGAATGTAAATCAATATTTAACATAGTAAAACCAATCAATTTCTTAAATTATTATTGTAGTATGCCATCAAAAAATCTGTTTTAAGAAAAGTAATTTAAATTATTTTGTATCAAATAGAAATTTTTCAATATGTTTAGCAACAATCTCCGGCTGATCATGCTGAACCATATGTGCAGCCTGTTTTACCATAATCACTTTTACATTGGGAATCACTGATGCCCGCCGTCTAATCTCCACACGTCCTTTTTCATAATCACCCATTCTCATCCCCAATAAGGAGAATTCTCCATCAATCATTAATGTAGGCGCAGTAATTAATTTCCAGGTTTCCAAAACCTCATCCATTCTCATTAAAATGGGATTGACTCTTCTATGCAAGGGATCTGCCAGAATTTGCCATGTTCCATTTTGATTTCTTTTTGCCCAATTTGATGCAATAAAAACCGCACGTTCGTCAGTCAATCTTGGATTATTCCGTTTTACACGTTGAATAACCCCCTCTAAACTAGCATAAACCTTCATCTCATGATGTTGATGCATGGAATCAAGCCACCTTCTATATCGATCAGTCGCCTGATCCGGAGTCATTCGCATGATACCGTACCCTTCAAGACTAATCAGCTGTTTGATACGATATGGCCGAATTCCAGCATAAAGACAGGCTATATTCCCGCCCATACTATGTCCTAAAAGACGAACCGGTTCATCCGGAGAATAATGCATCAAAACTGCTTCCAAATCTGCCAGGTAATCAGGATACCAATAGCCATGGGAAGCAGATGAAGAATGCCCGAACCCTCTCCAATCCAATGCAATGACATGCCAATCATGTTTAAAAGCATCCACCATAAACTGAAAAGTAATGGAAGAATCCATCCAGCCATGCAGTAAAAAAAGTTTAGGATCTCCTGCTTTTCCCCAGTGGCGAATATGAAATTTCATATCACGAAAATTTAAAAATTCTGATCGGGATGGTTTCATTTTTTAATCAGCAAAACGGGATAAAAATTGAGAATGAAATATATCAGCACTAAAATATTAACGGATAAAATTGAAACCATGGTTCATAAGATTCATACATCTTGTTTACCTCTGATACCGATATCAATGCATATAAACAAAAAATAACAGGAAAATTTATGGCAAACATCTATAAACTAGGCGAATTTTCTCCACAAATTCATCCAACCGCATATATTGCGCCTAACGCAACATTAATTGGCAATGTTGTTGTCGAAGCCAATGCTTCCGTATGGTTCAATGTCGTCATTCGTGCAGATAATGACCTGATTGTTATTGGTGAAGGATCCAATATTCAGGATGGCAGTATCCTTCATACAGACACTGGTTATCCAATGAGAATAGGTAAAAATGTTACTATTGGTCATATGGTCATGTTACACGGTTGCACTATTCATGACAATGTAATTATAGGAGTAGGAGCAACCGTATTAAACGGTTCAGTTATTCATGAAAATACTCTCGTTGCGGCAGGTGCATTAATTACAGAAAACAAAACATTTGATCCCGGTTTGCAGTTAATGGGAGCCCCTGTCAAAATGACAAAAAAACTGGAAGAAAGAGTTGCCTTTCGAATTCCTCGTGCTGCTGCCTACTATGTCAATAATAGACAACGTTATAAAGAACAGGCAACCTTACTTTCCCTGGATAGTGTTCGTACTTCCGATTTTGTATATCAAGTTACCGAGAAAAAATAACGCCAATTTTCTGATGACTTACAAAGTGATTTGCGTATTAAGCTAAAATAGCTTTTTTTCTTTTCTACTGATTCATTCAATATGAAAGACCGTCTACAAAAATTCCTGTTTGAACATGCTTCTGTTCGAGGAGAATTGGTTGATTTAACCGAGGCCTGGAAACAAATCCAAGCCAATCATGATTATCCTTCTGCTGTTATCAATTTGTTAGGAGAAATGGTATCTGCCGCTATTTTACTAGCCAGCAACATCAAATTTAACGGTTCCTTAATTATGCAGATACAGGGAGATGGTCCCGTTATCTTGCTTGTCGCTGAATGTGATTCCAATCTTCATATCAGAGCAACCGCAAAACTGGCAGAAGGTGCTGTTATTGCGGAAAATGCAACCTTGCAGGAGTTGGTTCATGCAAAAGGTCGTGGACGATTTGTCATCACATTAGATATGAATGAAAAAATTCCAGGACAGCTTCCTTATCAAGGCATAGTTTCTCTGGAAGGAGAAAATATTGCCGAAGTTATTGAAAACTATATGCTGCAGTCAGAACAATTGAATACCTGCATAAAGCTAGCAGCAAATGAGACTGTCTGTCGAGGATTATTACTGCAAAAATTACCGGAAAAAACCGGAGAAGACGGTTTAAGCAAACAATCCGATTCAGAAACTCAAATGTGGGAACATCTTGTTGCACTTTCTTCTACCCTGAAAAAGGAGGAAATGTTAAATACGGATATTGATATCCTCAAACATCGTCTTTTCTGGGAAGAAGATATTCTTTCTTTTGAACCTCGGCATCCTGTATTTTCATGTACTTGTTCACGTGAAAAAGTTGACGATATGCTTCGTATGTTAGGTGAAAATGAAGTTAACCATGCATTAAATGAAGTCGATTCTTCTTTAACTGTAAACTGTGATTTTTGTGGTCAGGCTTACCATTTCGATAAAATAGATATTGCCAAAATTTTTTCAGTAACTGTTCATGAAAACTCGATGTCACCTTCTTCAAATAACATTCATTAATCAATCTATTCGTCTTTTTTTATCTGTATTGAAAAGATCAAAAAATTATTTTTATAATAAAAATGGCAAACCCATTTTTCCCTGAATTAAACCATTTTGACAAAAATGACTTCGTCTTTAACAAAAAAAC
>CAZAIY010000177.1:0-3365 GCA_964485295.1 uncultured Oxalobacter sp.
ATTATTCCCTGTTTGTTTTTGCCCTAGTCTTCGGTTTTTCAGGTTCTTTGATTTCCCTTTTTCTCAGTAAAACCTTAGCCAAACGGGGAACCAGGGCACGTGTGATTACGGCTCCATCTAATGAAACAGAAAGATGGCTTATATCGACAGTTGAAAAGTTGGCCAGAACGGCTGGTATCGGTATGCCCGAGGTGGCGATTTATGAAGGTGAACCGAATGCTTTTGCAACAGGCGCATTTAAAAATTCGGCTTTGGTTGCCGTTTCAACCGGACTTTTAAGAAGCATGACACATGAAGAAGTGGAAGCTGTCCTTGCCCACGAAGTGGCTCATGTCGCCAATGGTGATATGGTAACGATGACTTTGTTACAAGGAGTGGTTAATACTTTTGTAATTTTTCTGGCACGTATTGTAGGTTTTGTCATAGATAAGGCAATTTCCAGAGATTCCGATAATGAAGGTGGTGCCGGCTATTACATGACAGTCATTGTTTGTGAAATCGTCTTCGGTATTTTGGCATCCATTATTGTTGCCTGGTTTTCTAGAAGAAGAGAATATCGGGCAGATGCCGGTTCAGTCAAACTTATGGGACGGCGCCAACCAATGATTCATGCTTTACAACGATTGGGTGGTTTGCAATCGGGCGATTTGCCTAAAAACATTGCAGCAGCGGGTATTAGCAATACGAATCAGTTCCTCGCCTTGCTTAGAACGCATCCACCTATTGAAAAGCGGATTGAAGCCTTGCAAAACAGTTCGGTCTGATTGACCGTCGTAAGGCTATCTGTCAGTAAAAAAGGAGACGAATATGGCTCAATTTTTTCAAATTCATCCTGACAACCCACAACAACGTTTGATCAGGCAGGCTGCCGAGATTGTACGCAATGGGGGTGTTATTGCTGTACCGACAGAATCATGTTATGTGCTGGCTTGCCGTATTGAGGATAAAAGTGCATCAGATCGTTTGCGGCAAATCCGTCAGGTAGATGAAAAACATCACCTTACTTTGATGTGTCGTGATTTAAGTGAGATTTCTTCTTATGCAAAAATCAATAATAGCCAGTTCAGAATGTTAAAAACAGCCATGCCGGGTTCCTTTACTTTTATTCTTGAAGCAACAAAGGAAGTTCCTCGCCGTTTGAGTCATCCTTCCCGAAAAACAATTGGTATTCGGGTGCCGGATAATCGTATTATGCAAATGCTATTGGATGAAGTGGGAGAACCTCTTTTGGGAACAACGCTTATTTTGCCTGATGAAGTTGACCCATTGACTGATCCTGAAATGATTAATGAGAAGTTGAAAAACCAGGTTGATGCTATTGTGGATGGAGGTGACTGCAGTTTTATACCAACAACTGTAATAGATATTACGGAAAAATAACCGGTTTTAGTACGAAATGGGGGTGGTGATGCCAGTGTTTTTGGTTTGTAATTTTTTCTAGGTATAAAGGGGAAGAAATATAAAATCATAATGCATCAGTTGTTTTTCTGATAGAAATTCCCCGATGAATGATACCTTATATACAATTGCCGTTTGGGCGTTACCTGTTTTATTTGCGATTACATTGCATGAAGCTTCTCATGCTTATGTTGCCAAATATTTTGGTGATAACACAGCTTATTCGCTTGGAAGAATGAGCATCAATCCGATCAAGCATATTGATCTGCTTGGAACGGTTATTATCCCGGCTGTACTGGTTTTATTAAAAAGCCCCTTTATTTTTGGATATGCCAAACCGGTTCCCGTCAATTTCGGAAGTTTACGTCATCCTCGAAGCAGTTCAGCGTGGGTTGCTTTAGCCGGGCCGACTGCCAATTTATGTATGGCGTTATTCTGGCAGATTTTTAAAATTGGCGTTATTGTATTGAACTGGCAAGAGCCGTTTCTGCTTAAAATGGCAGAAGCCGGTGTCATTATTAATATGGTTTTGTTTGCTTTTAATCTTTTTCCTGTTCCACCATTGGATGGCGGTCGGATTCTAACCAGTCTTTTACCGCCGAATTTGGCGTGGAAATTTACTAAAATAGAACCTTATGGTTTTTTTATTGTTCTTGCGCTAGTTTACTTTAAAATGTTGAATTATTGGATGCGCCCGTTGATGTATATAGGCGCAACCATTTTACAAACGGTTATTTATCCCATTACCATTTTTTTACGTTAGTGTGAGTTATCATGTATCCTGCTAGAGTTATCTCCGGTATGCGCCCAACTGGTGCAATGCATTTAGGCCATTTTCATGGTGCCCTTAAAAATTGGGTTCGTATTCAAAATGAAGTAGAAAGTCTTTTTTTTGTTGCTGACTGGCATGCGTTAACAACACACTATGATGAAACGGAAACGATAGAACAAAGTACATGGGATATGATAATTGACTGGCTGGCAGCTGGAATTGATCCGGAAAAAGCCTCGATTTTTATCCAGTCAAAAGTCATGGAACATGCAGAACTGACTTTGTTGTTTGCTATGTCGACACCATTGAGCTGGCTTGAGAGGGTTCCAACATATAAAGATCAGATTGAAAAAATTTCGCATAAAGATTTGCTGACATATGGTTTTTTGGGATATCCCTTGATGCAGGCAGCAGATGTGCTTATTTATAGAGCCAGTCAGGTTCCTGTCGGAGAAGATCAAATCCCTCATATCGAATTTATGCGCGAGATTGCACGTCGTTTTAATCATATGTATGGACGAGAGAAAGATTTTGCAGAAAAAGTACAGGTAGCTCTAAAAAAACTGGGCGGGAAAGCATCAAAGCAATTTCTTTCTTGTCGAACTGAATATCAGGAAAAAGGAAATGTTCAGGCATTGGCAGAGGCAAAACAGATTTTGGATGTTGCCGGCAGTTTGTCAATGACTGATCGTGAAAGACTTATCGGTTGGCTGGAAGGAACAGGCAAACAGATTCTGATTGAGCCGGAAGCACTGCTAACAGAAGCATCCCGTTTACCAGGTCTTGACGGACAAAAAATGTCAAAAAGTTATGGTAATGCGATTTCACTTCGTGAAAAGCCGGATGATGTGCGTAAAAAAATACGGACTATGCAGACAGACCCGGCTCGTGTGCGTCGAACGGATCCTGGTACTCCTGCGAAATGTCCTGTATGGCAGTTTCATGAAGTTTACTCCGATGCAGATACGAAAGAGTGGGTGCAAAAAGGTTGCCGTTCGGCAGGTATAGGTTGTATTGAATGTAAACAACCTATAATGGAAGCGATTATTCGTGAACAAGAACCTTTTCATGAACGTGCACAACAATATTTGGATAAACCTGCCTATGTTCGGGAGATTGTCAATGCCGGTTGTGAAAAAGCACGGAGTTTGGCAAAAGAAACGATGCGGGATATTCGTGATGCAATGGGGTTGAA
>CAZAIY010000178.1:0-3363 GCA_964485295.1 uncultured Oxalobacter sp.
TTTTATGAAAAAAATAGATCCAACCACCATCATGCAAATGGATCCTTCCATTTTTCCTCCAAAACTGCTGGGACGAATGACATTTAACATTACACCGCCTTCGAACTCCCCTCTTTTACCTGGCCGGCATTATTTGGGACTGTCTGAAGAACGCGATACGCTTTTAATTGTTCCTGAAGGCCTTGACACGGAAAAACCCATCCCGTTTTTTGTTATGTTTCATGGTTCCAGTGGCGGAGCAGAGAAAGTTCTGCCGTTTTTCGAAGAATATGCCCACAAACATAAGTTTCTTCTGATGCTGCCTCAATCAACTTTTTACACCTGGGATTTGACTATCGGGGGACATGGCCCTGATCTGGACAGACTTGAAAAGGCATTGGATTTGGTTTCTTCTCACTTTATGATTGATTCCGGGCATTTTGCCTTTGCCGGTTTTTCTGATGGCGGAAGTTATGCACTTTCAACAGGATTGACCAATGGAGAAACCGTTTCCCATATTATTGTTTTTTCCGGTGGATTCATGAATGTTTATGTCAAAACGGGAAAACCACGTGTTTTTATCACGCATAGTCCTGAGGATGAACAGTTAAATATAAAAACGAGTGCATTAAAACATGTCAAAGAACTCAAAGAAGGCGGATATGATGTTATATTTGAACTTTTTTCTGGAAGACATGCCATTCATCCACCTGTTGTTAAGAAGGCAATGGACTTTTTTCTTGCAGAAAAGGTAAAAGAAGAATGATATTGGCAGTTGTGCTTAAGTCATGGCACTCATCACATCAATGATTGAAATAACAACGAGAATCATAAATTGGAGAGAAAATGAAACTAGTGGTATATAGCAATGTTGTTGGACAACCTATAGTCGGAAAAATTCTTAAACATGACAGAAACCATACACGAGTAAAATATACGAAATCCGGTGTGGAACAGGAAGAAGATATTTTGAATGACAACATTATTTCCATGATTCCTGACGTTGTCGATCCAACGGTTCACACCATCATGGTTAAAAAAATTACCGGCATTCGGGGTGTTTTTGATGTGGAAAATCAAACCCAGTTTGCTTCTACTCCTGATGGTCAACGCAATTACTTCATGACGGATGATGGTCGGCAGCTTGAAATCAGTAAAGGATTTTATGAACTGCTGACTGATGAAGAATGGGATGCCAAAAGTGGTGCCATTTATCAAATGATGATGGGTGGAGGCACTTTTTAATTCTTCTTTCAGATAATCGTATTTGCTTTTACCACATTACGCTTTTCAAATGGTGTGATGTGGTATTTCAGTTTTCATATAGGTTGACAAGGATAAGTAATGGAATTTGAACTAAGTGTTTCTTCTGGTAAAAAACTGCTTTCTCGCATTAATCCGGATTCCGCTTTGGCTGAACGTTTATCCTCTCATGGTTTGACTACAGGTCGTCTATTAATACCAGCCAGTCTTTTCAGTTTATCCGATCTGGTTCAACTGGATAGACTCGCAAAAGAAGAAAACAATTTTTCATTAATTTATCAAATTATTGGTTTAAGAAATATTCTTCAAGACAAAAATGCCGTTGTCATTAATGACTTGGAGTTATTAGTTCATGCCCTGGTTTCTTATTTATCATGGAATGCCATTGATGGCTGGATATATCGACGCAACAAAGACGGCATTCTTTTACCCTGGTTAATAGAACGGATTGAATATATTGAACCGCCTGAAGGAACCGGACGTCCTTACGTTTTTGTGAGTTTGTTAGCCAATACCATCGAATCCGCAACACGTTCGCAGGAAAATGCGGAAGACCCTGAAATGTGGCGTGCCGGCATGACAAATGCCATCTTGTTTTTTGCTCGTGAATTGGGAACATTATCTGTACCCGAACTACTGGCGAAAAAAGGGTATTATCGGGAATGTCCTGAGTTTAAAGCGGAATATGAAGCGCAGCTGAAACGCTTCCAGCATTATCAGCCACTTTTTGGCAAGCAGTTTTATGCCAAAAAGAATGCTTTCATACCGTGCAAGAGAGGCAAACTCGATGATATCGAACTGTTCCGAATTTCAGAAGACATTCCAGCAAAATGCATTAATGATGAGGAAATGTTGAACCGGCGCATTGAAACGAATTTTGAGCGTCGGATTGATTGTGTTTGCAATACCTCTTTGGCTCGTATACCGCTGCACTGTTATCTTTACATGTTCCATTTGGAGCTGCATCAAAACATCTGGGTCCATGTTCAAAATCTGGACGAATATGTCTACCGCCCTGAATTAAAGGAAAAATTGATTTTGCCTCAGCAGCATCGTCTTTTAATTGATATTCTGACATCCCGTATGGATGTATTGATGAGCGATATTATTGAAGGAAAATCCGGTGGGACAACCATTTTATGTATGGGTGCTCCCGGGCTTGGCAAAACATTGACAGCGGAAGTTTATTCTGAAGTGGTCGGTAAACCATTATACCGGGTGCATTCGGGACAGTTGGGCACCTCCGCCGAATCGGTTGAAGCTTCTTTGTCGACTATTTTACGCCGGGCATCCCGCTGGGAATGTATTTTGCTTTTGGATGAAGCAGATGTGTATATTCGTGAACGTGACAATGACATGCAGCACAATGCCATTGTGGCGGAATTTTTACGAACCCTGGAATATTTTGATGGTTTGCTCTTCATGACGACAAATCGGGTCGATGATGTTGATGATGCCATTCTTTCCCGCTGTATTGCTGTCATTCGCTATGAAATACCGCCTAAAGATGATGCCATTCGTCTCTGGCATTCATTGGCAGATCAATTCCAGGTTCCATTAACAGATACCCTGGCCGCACAATTGGTTGAAGCTTTCCCGAATTCAAGTGGACGTGATATTAAAGAATTATTGAAATTGACCAGTCGTTACTGTGCCGGGATTAACGAACCACTTTCTTTATCCGCATTTCAACAATGTGCCATTTTTAGAGGAAAAAAAGGTTATCAGTAAAGGTTTTTTTGATGCCGGATACGAAAAATTGAAGTCACGTTAAAACTTCTCTGAAATAAAGTGGTGTTTTGAAAAACACCACTTAAATTTTCGACAGAATCTTTCCAAATATCAGGGCAATTTTGCAATTTTCTCTAGATATGGCACCAATAACTGTTCCGCTTGAAAACGAGATCCTTCGTAGGAAAGATGATCATCATCTACATACAATGGAATCCCCTCTTTTGTAAACATCCTGCATTCATTGTTTGGGCAAAGTGCATCCAATGAATAGATGATTTCAACATTTTTCAATTGATTGATCATATCCAAATACGGTTTCTGATGCACAATTACATCTTCCTTTTTCATCATTGGATAATCCAGCGGTTTTTCCAATAAACTGAATGG
>CAZAIY010000179.1:0-3349 GCA_964485295.1 uncultured Oxalobacter sp.
AAAAGCGGCAAAAGAAATTGAAAACACCCCTCCTCGTCCTGTTCGCCGTCGTCGTCCGGCACCACCTGTCAATAATGAACCACTCATTCAGGTTGATACCCGAAAACAATAAGATTCGTCTTTTGGAATAAAATCAGGGGGTACTTCCCCCTGATTTTTTTATATATGCGACGAATGCTTTATTCGCTTCATGTTATCTTAAAGCATAATAAGCATTTGTAGATTTTATTGCGTTTTTCCTGCATGCAGAAAAAATTTATTCCAATTTTGACAGCGTCTTCCTGCTCAGACAGGGATGCATTTGATAAAAGGTCCACGTCCTTATGTGACAAACTGGGACGACCTTTACGTGACTTGCGCATATCCGTAACAGATCGCTGCAATTTACGCTGTATCTACTGCATGCCGAAACAGGTTTTTGGAAAAGATTTTCAATTTATTCCTCATGAAGAAATGCTGTCATTTGAGGAAATCAGCCGCATAGCACGCATTTTTGTTCATTTGGGTGTTGAAAAAATCCGATTGACAGGCGGAGAGCCGCTCATAAGACGGCATATAGAAAACCTGATTGAACAGCTGGCTCGCCTGAAAACAGAAGATGGAAAGGATATTGATTTAACATTGACCACAAATGGTTCTTTGCTCGCCCAAAAAGCTTCTTCCCTTTTCAATGCCGGTTTAAAACGCATTACCGTTTCACTGGATGCCTTGAATGACCGGATTTTCCGTCAGATGAATGATGTCGGTTTTCCTGTCGCAGATGTATTAAAAGGCATAGAAGTTGCCCATCAAACCGGTTTTTTTCCAATAAAAATCAATACGGTTATAAAAAAAGGAATTAATGACCGGGAAATTTTACCCATAGCGCGTTATTTTAAAAATACAGGCATGATTCCACGCTTTATTGAATACATGGATGTGGGATCGACCAATGACTGGAAACAAAACGAAATTGTGCCATCAACAGATGTCATCAATCTGATAAATGCGGAAATGCCTCTGGAAAAAATCAAACCCAATTACACAGGCGAAACCGCCTCACGATGGCAATATCTCGATGGTAGTGGCGAAATTGGCGTTATCGCCAGCATGACACAGGCTTTTTGCAAAAACTGTACCCGAATACGTTTATCAACGACAGGAAAACTATATCCCTGTCTTTTTGCCACACAAGGATTTGATCTAAAACCTTTACTCCGTTCAGGTCAATCCGATGAACAAATTGCACATGCCATAGCCCTTTTCTGGAAAAACCGTGATGATCGGTATTCCGAATTAAGAAACACGGGCGTTTCCATCCCGGGCAAAAAAATAGAAATGTCCTATATAGGTGGTTGATACAACAGATTGCGTCAGACAAAAATGAAACAGCATCTTGATAAAACGGATATTACCGGATTGATCCTTTCCGGAGGACGTGGAAAAAGAATGGGCTCCAGGGATAAGGGTTTGATGTCTTTTTGTGGAAAACCCCTTTTTATGCATGCGCTTGAAAGACTCAAACCCCAGGTTTATTCCATTCTGATTAACGCCAATCAGCATTTAAGTGATTATAAACAGAGCGGTTTGACTGTTATTTCCGATGAGCCACTTTCTTTTGCCGGACCACTGGCTGGTTTTGCTGCCGGACTCACACATTGTCAAACACCCTATTTACTTGCCATTCCTTGTGATTCCCCTTTTTTTCCGGAAAATCTGGCTGAAAAACTGAGTCAGGCGATGATTCAGGACAAAAGTGATATTGCCATTGCTGTAACAGGATCCAAACCGCCCTATAAAGCTCAGCCGGTTTTTTGTCTGATGAAAAAAACCGTTTACCCTCATCTGACAGCATTTCTGGCAGGCGGAAACCGTAAAATCGATGCCTGGTATACCACGCTTAAAACCAGTCTGGTTCACTTTCCCGATGAAAGTGCTTTTTACAATATCAACACACAGCAAGAATTGGAAAATCTGGAAAAGCAATATAAAAAATAACTTCCAAATTTACTTTAATAAAAAACTTTAATATATTGATATAAAATGAATTTATCGAAAGAAAAAATGGATTTCATCCTGCCGGTTGAACAGGCAAAACGGATCATCAGTGAAACCGTTTCTCCCTTAAGCGAAACGGAAAAAATACCCTTGAAAAAATCCCTTTTCAGGGTTCTTGCAGAAGATGTGATTTCACCAATCAATGTCCCTGCAGACAATAATGCGGCAATGGACGGCTATGCTTTTTCAGCCGAACATCTTGATCTTTCCAAACCGGTAACACTTAAAATTGCCGGTTCATCTTTTGCCGGACATCCCTTTAAAGGCGTTCTTTCTTCAAATGAATGCGTACGAATCATGACCGGTGCTTTCATGCCAACCGGCCTGGATACGGTTATTCAGCAGGAAAATGTGCAGGTGCAAGATGACATGATTGTCCTGCCGGCAAACAGCATATCAGCTGGAGAAAATGTCAGACTGTGCGGCGAGGATATTAAAGCCAAAACGGTATGCCAAAAAAAAGGAACCCTGATTGGACCTGCCAGCATGGGGGTTCTGGCTTCTGTCGGCATGGCGGAAATTCATGTTATAAGACGTCCTAAAGTAGCCATCTTTACTACAGGGGACGAACTTTATTCCGTAGAAAACCCTGTATCCGACAATGGCATTTATGACAGCAATCGGTATTCCCTGTATGGCATGCTAAAACGCCTGGGATGCGAAATAATGGATATGGGAATCGTCAGGGATGATCCTGATCAGATAAAAGCCGCTTTTCTAGAGGCACACAAAAAAGCGGATGTCATCATCACAACCGGCGGTGTTTCCGTTGGATCCGCCGACTATACCGGAACCATCCTGGCTCAAATAGCCGAAATCGATTTTTGGAATATCAATATGCGTCCCGGTCGGCCAACCGTCTTTGGACAAATCAAATCGGAAAATAAAAATACCTACATTTTTGGACTGCCAGGCAATCCTGTCGCTGTCATGGTGGCATTTTATTTCTTTGTACGGGATGCTCTGTTCTATTTAATGGGAACACGTCCTGCTCCCCTGCCCCGTATTCCGGTAAAATCCATATCCCCTCTTTCAAAAAGACAGGGGCGAACAGAATTTCAGCGGGGAATCCTGTCTCCAAATGAACATGGAGAATGGGTCGTGCGCACAACGGGTTCCCAGGGTTCCGGGATGCTTTCTTCCATGACACAGGCCAACTGCATGATTGTTCTGCCGGCTGAAAGTAAAGCGATTTCTCCGGGAGAAACGGTTGAAGTCGTCCTGTTTGAGGGACTTGTCTAGAAACAGTTCTTTTACTGAACCTGTTCTTTTAAAGTTCACTTAACTGCCAGCGCTGGTTCTGAATACCGTA
>CAZAIY010000180.1:0-3331 GCA_964485295.1 uncultured Oxalobacter sp.
CAACCCCTTAAATTGCACAGGTTGTTGAAAAGCAAATCCGATACCAAGACGGGCTCTTTGGGTTACTTCCAAATGGGTAATATCCCGCCCATCAAAAAAAATCTTTCCGGAAGTCGGTTTATGGATACCCATAATGACTTTCGCCAGGGTTGATTTTCCACCGCCATTAGGGCCCGTAATAACAAAAAAACTGTTTGAATCCACTTTCAGATTGATTTGATCAAGAATCTTTCTTTGCTGACGATTTTCATCTGTAATAGAAACAGTAATGTCTTCAAGCACGAGCATGCTTTATTCCTTTTCCTTATCTTACGTTTTTATATTTTCCTCATTATAAGTTTCTCTTAAAAAACATGCTTGCGAGTGCATCAAAAAAGAAAGCCGGTATATTACTCGTTCATTTCTATTTATGCATGCCTTTTATGGCATATGGACAAAAAATACCCTCCTTTTCAAATTGAATTGAAAAAAAGCAGGTACGATATCCCTTAAAATGAAAATATCCCTCGTTTTTTTAAGAAAAATTAAGACTCTTAAGAAAATTTTAAGATTATTGTGTTTTCATCATATAAAACTTAATGTGGTTTTTAATTGAAAACGTTAACTAAAAAGGAGGTCATCATGAAAAAGGAATTCAACTTCATTTCTTCCTCTCCCAAAAAATGGGCGATTAGCCTTGTTTGCGGCACTTTCCTTGGACTGGCGTCAGTTGTGACCGCCCAGGCTCAAACGCAACCTGTCATACAGCAAGGCGGTTTTTCCGGACCCGGGATTAGTTCCTCTACCGTCCAACAGGCAAAAAACATGAAAGATGATTCGCCGGTTGTTTTAAAAGGCTACATTATTCAAAACCTTGGAAATGAAAAATATCTTTTCAAGGATGAAAGTGGCACGATCACCGTTGAAATTGATCATGACGAATGGCGTGGTTTGCAAGTAACACCTTCTGATCTTGTTGAAATCTCGGGTGAAATAGATAAAGAGTGGAATAAAATCGAAATAGATGTTTCCCAAATTAAAAAAATAAAATAAACCGGTCATGCGTATCCTTCTCATTGAAGATGATCGCCTCATTGGAGACGGTATCAAAACAGGTCTTCAACATATGGGATTTACGGTAGACTGGGTAACGGATGGCGCTCTTGGTCAACAATCCATCAGCGCCTCCTCATATGATGCCGTCATACTGGATTTATCTCTCCCCTCCAAAGATGGTATAGCCATATTGAAAGACTGGCGAAATCAAGGTCGGCCTGAACCTGTTTTGATTCTGACCGCAAGAGATGCCCTTAATGAACGGATTGCCGGATTAAATGCCGGCGCAGATGACTATTTGGGGAAACCATTTGCTTTGGAAGAATTGGCGGCACGGCTTCGCGCTTTGGTCAGACGAAATTATCGCGAAACAACTTCTGTTTTAACACATGGCTCCATTCATTTCGATCTGGCATCAAAAACCGTTTCCAGAAATGGACAACCCATGAAACTCAGCCCAAAAGAATGGATGCTTGTCGAACTTTTTCTGCTGAATAAAAAAAAGGTTCTCTCAAAAAATGCCATTGAAGAAAAATTATATGCATGGGGAGACGAAATCAGCAGTAACGCTGTGGAAGTTCATATTCATCACATTCGGCGCAAACTCGGTAACAAATTCATCCAAACTGTCCATGGAATAGGTTATACGCTTGGGGAACCTTCATGAAAAAGTTTTTTTCCCGTAGCCTTCAACTTCGCCTCATCTTTTTTTTGACCATCGTTCTTACCATTACCTGGATTGTTACCGGCATCTTTGCCTGGAAGGAATCTCAAGAATATATTGATGAATTTTTTGATACACAACAGCTTTTACTTGCAAAAAGTATTGCCATTTCGGATTTTCAGTTTTCTGGCCAACTAAAAAAACCACATTTGACCTACCCAAAACAGAAAAACTGGGGAGAAGTTGATGATGATGTTTTGGCTGTCGCTATTTTTAATCCTGAAGGAAAACTTCTGTTAAGTGATGAAAAATTCGGCAATCAGATTCCTTTTTCTCCCAATACATTCGGTTTTAAGGAAATTTTCCTGAAAAAAAGCATTTGGCGAATTGCCTGGCATCCGGCACCGGATAAAAATTTTATTGTCGCTGTGGGACAGGAACTGGATTATCGAAAAGAAATGGCATTGGAACTGCTTGAAGAGCAAATCATGCCCTGGCTTTTAATGTTACCTGTCCTGATTTTAGGATTTATCTGGATACTGTATCAGGAACTGAAACCTTTACGCACAATTAAAAATGAACTGGAAAAACGGCAACCGGGAGAGACACGACCACTTCCAACAGAAAACATGCCATCGGAAATAAAGCCGCTTTTGATAACCTTAAACAATCATTTTATGCAGGTTGCTTCCCTATTGGAGCGTGAACGGGCCTTTATTGCCAATGCTGCCCATGAATTGCGAACACCGCTTGCCGGACTGCGCATTCAGGCAGAAGTTGCCTTACTACCGGAAACCCACGACGATGTACGGGATCATGCGCTAAAAAATTTAATATCGGGAATTGACAAAAGCAGTCGTCTGGCCGATCAGCTGCTTGTTCTCGCTCAAATAGAAACCCTGTCATCAAAAAATGCTGTCAGGGAAACGATTTTCTGGCCGGATGTAATACAGGATGTCATTTCCGAATACCGTAAACAGGCTGATAAAAAAAATCTATCCTTTACCATTCAGGAAAAAATCGCTTTACCCGCTTTTTCCGCACCTGCCGTTCTTCCTTACATACTGATACGAAATCTTGTTGATAATGCCGTACGATACGCATCCGAAAACAGTGAAATCTGTATTTCTTTCAAAAAAGAAGGGATTGTGATTCAAAACAACGCTCCTGTCCTACAGGAAAGTATTTTTTCACGTCTTGGGGAACGATTTTATCGTCCATCAGGTCAATTATCTTCAGGAAGCGGGTTAGGGCTTTCCATTGCCCATCAAATTGCTTCGCATTTGAACTTAAGCCTATCGTTGGAAAAAAAACCGTTGGATAACCCGGATCAAATGCAATTTATCGTTTTTCTTGGATATCACTAGTTTTTGCTTTCAATCAGAAAACCCCCTTTTATTTGGCTCTATCCTCCTTTTACCTAAACCTAAAAAGGAGGCTTATTGTTATGAGCACAATAGAAATAACATCATTACCACACAGTTGGTGGTTACCCGTTATACACGGATTATTTGCCATCATTTTTGGCGTCATTGCCCTGTTTTTGCCATTGGATGCCGCCATCATTTTTGCCTGGATAGCCGGCATATTGCTATTGGGAGAAGGCATTGTTTCACTCATTGCCGCTTTCTC
>CAZAIY010000181.1:0-3329 GCA_964485295.1 uncultured Oxalobacter sp.
AACGACATTGGAAACAGTTTTGGAATCACCTGATGAAATTGAGCTTTTTGAACTCAGTATTGCCGCTTCCGCTGAAGAATTAATTGCGCTTGAAAAACAGATTTATGAAAGTATTCCGTCAATAACACCACGAATTGTAAAAAGAATTACACGTTCGGAAACTGTTGTACTTTCAAAATTACAGGCATTGGTTTATCTGGTAACAATAGTCATGCTTTCTCTGACGTTGATATGTGTCGGTACCACCATGATGTCGATGGTAATGGAGCGCCGTAAGGAAATCGGTTTGAAAAAGGCAATCGGTGCAGAAAATCGCAGCATTATTTTGGAATTTCTTGGAGAGGGGCTGATTTTAGGTTTAATTGGTGGTCTGGCAGGATCCGCATTGGGATGTTTTTTTGCAAGGCAGGTTAGCATGAGTGTTTTTAGTCGAACAATTTCTTTTGATCCGCTTTTAATACTTGTAACAGTACTCACGTCGCTTTTGGTAACTGCGGGAGGATGTATTTTACCTATTAGACGAGCGATTAATATTGATCCGGCTATTGTATTGCGTGGGGAGTGAAATTACGAATGAATATATTGGAGCTCAAGGATGTATCCATGATTTACGGTAGTGTTAAAGCACTTCAACATGCTGATTTGGTTGTCAGGCAGGGTGAGTGGATTGCGATTATGGGACCTTCCGGATCAGGAAAAACAACGATGATGAATATTATTGGATGTATGAGCAAACCCTCTCATGGCCTGGTTATTTTGGATGGGGAAGATATATCGAAGTTAAGTACCAAAGAACTGACAGCTATTCGAAGAGACAAAATCGGTCTTATTTTTCAGCAATTTCATCTTATTTCCCACTTGACAGCACTTGAAAATGTCATGATGGCACAGTATTACCATAGCATGGTGGATGAATCTGAAGCGATGGAGGCACTAGTTCGTGTCGGTTTGGGTGAAAGAGCAAAACATTTGCCAAGTCAGTTATCTGGCGGAGAACAGCAACGTGTTTGTATTGCCCGGGCATTGATCAACCATCCCCGTTTAATTCTGGCAGATGAACCGACAGGAAATCTTGATGGGGATAATGAAAAATTGATTCTGAATATTTTTAAACAGCTTCATCGTGAAGGGCGCACCATTATCATGGTAACCCATTCTCCTGAAGTTGCTGCATATGCCGAGAGAAAGATTGAACTTGAACATGGAAAAATTATCCATTCCCAGGAAAATTGATTTCAGTGTGATTTGTTACTTTTAAAAAGGAAAATCTGTTATGACAAATCGCATTGTGATGGGAGCTGTTTTTTTTGTATTTGGTCTTTTGGTCATGGGTTTACCTCACACGTTATTACCTGCCTGTACCGGTACAATCAGGACAATTTCAGGGACCTTGCTTCCTATGAAATGTTATTGGACAGCAAGAATGGCATTGGGAATAGGTGGGCTTTTCTGTGTTTCAGGTATTTTTCTTTGTTTGTGTAAAACGGCCCAAATACGTTTGGGGATCAGTTTGGCTATTTTGATCAATGGCTTATTGCTTGCGACGACCCCGACGTTTCTGATTGGAGTTTGCTCTGCGGAAAGAATGCCTTGTCGCATGGGCACTTTGCCGGGTCTTCTGGTTTTATCCCTACTCATTATACTTTTGAGTTTAGGTAATGCCATTTATTTGAAATACCAAACAAAAACAGTTAATAGCAAATAATGAACAAACCATTAAATACCTTATTTATTGTTCGTAAAAATTTGGTAAAAAAACCGTTTCGTACGGTGGGATTGTCTTTGGTCGTGCTGGTTTTTTCCTTCTTCCTTTTTGGTGGAAGCGTTTTGATAGAAAGTGTGCGATGTGGCATTAACAATATGTCTCAAAGACTGGGTGCGGATATGATGGTTGTCCCTTATGGATATGAAAAACATTTGCAAAGCGCTCTTTTGCGTGGAGAACCCAGCTCTTTTTATTTGGATCAGTCTTTAGAAGAAAAAATAAAAAAAATAAACGGGGTTGAAAAAGTTTCGTCTCAAATTTTTATTGCATCGCTTCAGGCTGCATGCTGTTCTCTCCCGGTTCAGTTAATTGGTTTTGATCCTGGATCGGATTTTGTGATTGAGCCCTGGATGAAGAAAAGTATTTCGCGGGATTTGCAAGATGATGAAATTATTGTCGGTAGCAAAATAGAAGGCAAGACAGGAGAGTATCTGACCTTTTTTGGCAAAAAGTATCGAATTGCAATGAAACTTGATCGTACAGGAATGGGGTTTGATACGTCTGTTTTTTTAACGCTAAATACAGCACGTAATATGATACGTAAATTGGAAATAGCACCTCTTTTTCATGTTCAAAATTTAGATCGTATTGTTTCTTCCATCATGGTCAAAGCAAAGTCGGGACAAGATACCCGGGCATTGGCCAATACGATTTTGCAAAAGCATGCAATTGAATTTAATTTGGATATGATGATGTCTCAAAGCATGGTAAGCGATATTGCTTCGTATTTACGTATGTTTTCTATAGGAATATATGGATTTGGTGGAGTGCTTTGGTTTTTTGCTACAGGAATTCTTATGCTGGTTTTTGCGATTGTTTTTAATGAACGAAAGCAGGAACTTAGTCTGTTTCAAGTGTTAGGAGCGAGTAAGAAAAGATTGTCAAAGATTCTTCTGGTTGAATCTTTTTTTATTAGCTTTATTGGAGCGTTTTTTGGTTTATTCCTGTCCGCTTTAATCATTTTTCCATTTTATACATTGATTAGTACGGTTATTGGATTACCTTTTCTTTTTCCAGGAATGTTCAGGGTAGGTTTGATATTTTTAGTCAGTTTTATTATTTCTGTTGGAATTGGTCCGTTGGCTGGCTTTTATTCCATTTACAAATTAAGGCATTCCGATCTTTATATCTCGTTAAGAGGATCATGAGATGTTACTTGAACTAATTGAATGCAAAAAAGAGTATTCGAGAGGAAACGATACTTTTGTTGCAGTGGATAATGTTAGTTTAAAGATAGAAAAAGGAGATTTTATTTGCATAGTTGGTCGTTCCGGTAGCGGGAAAACAACTCTTTTAAATATGATTTCCGGACTTGTAAAACCCGATAGCGGCATAATCAAACTGAATGGAGAAGATATTACTTGGTTTGATGATGATGCAATGTCTGCATTGCGAAATTCCGTTTTGGGTTATGTCCCACAAAGATGTAATTTATTACCCAATTTTTCAGTTATAGAAAATATTTGTTTGCCATATTATTTATCTGATCGCCCCCAGGGTAATGTGTTTGAACGGGCTTATTTTTTATTGGATAAAATTGGTCTTTCCCATTTAAGTCACGTAT
>CAZAIY010000182.1:0-3326 GCA_964485295.1 uncultured Oxalobacter sp.
TTGCCGGAGGAAAAATCGTTTTTGATGATCTTCCTAAAAAAATGCAACACCATATAGAAGATATTCAGGTTCGGCTTCCTTATGTTTCCTCCCGTCCTTCTAATATTGAAACGTTTATTGAACCTTATTTGAGTGCCTTGGTAGATGGAAAAAAACTGGAATTGTCCGGAAAAACGCGTCCTTTTGCTGAAGACAAGGAAACGGTATTTAATCTGGCATTAAAAAATGTGGCATTGCCACGTTATATGGAATATTTGCCGTACAAGCCGGCTTTCCACTTGGTCAATGGAAATTTGAGTGTTGATCTGAATCTGCATTTTATTCAGTACGAAAACAAATCCCCTGATTTGGATATCAGTGGAACAGCTGAAGTGGACTCCTTGCGCATTACTGATTTGGCTCAAAAACCGATGATTGCTTTTGGCAGGTTGCAGGTTAATTTGGATAAAAATGCGATTTTTGCCAATGATTACCGAATTGCAAAAATCGAGTTGATTCAACCGGAAATTTATGCAGTCAAAAGCCCGGAAGGTTTCTTGAATTTATCAAGTTTGTCGTCTTCCCCGGAAAAAAGTACCGTTCCAGACAAAACGGGTACGGGTAAGAAAGTGGAAGAAAAAGGCCTTCCTTTAAAAATAGCTCTCAATCAATTTGAAGTCAAAGATGCCAGGTTAAGTTACTTCGATTATGCAACAGGGTTGCCATATAGTGTCATAGCTAATAGGTTCAATATCCTGGTGGATGATGTTGTGGTTGATATGGGGCAACAATCGGCAAGTATCAGCAAAATTGCATCCAAAAGTGCTTCTTTGGAAATGGCAATAGAGAAGAAAGTTCCTCAGCGTCATCAGATAAAACAGACCAAACAGACCAAACAGGTCAAAGAGGACAGTTCGGATTCATCCGGTTTTAAAATGACGATTGGTGCGATTGATATTGATGGATGGACTGCTCATATTGAAAACAAAAACATAAAAAATCCTCTTGGAGCGCAAATTACAGGTTTTGCCGCCCATATGAAAAATGTTTCCACCACTCCCGGGCAGATCAGTTCAGTCAATATCAAAGCCAATGTTGATCAGAAAGGTACCATTAATGTTGACGGACAACTGGGATTGACACCTTTTTCTGCCGATTTGGGAGTTGATTTGGATCAGGTAAGTATTGTGGCTCTTCAACAATACATTGATACTCAGGTCAATTTGACTTTACGTCAGGCAGAAGTTTCCGCGCATGGCCAGCTTACATTATCCACAACAAATAAAGGGGATCTGCAAGGAGGGTATGAAGGAGATATTGGTGTTAACAACTTCCATACAACAGACCAGATAAGAGGGGATCCTTTCATCCGTTGGAAGACATTGTCGGTCAAGCGAATGGATATGCAATTTGCTCCTTTTTTACTGACAGCTAAAAGTATAGATCTGGATAGTTTTTTTGCCCGCTTGATTTTGAGTTCGGATGGACGTCTGAATTTGCAAAATATCTTGCGAAGTGAAGCAGGCGGCAAAAAAAGTTTAACGGAGAGTGAAGAACAGTCGGGAGTATTGGTCAAGGAAGAAAATTCCTTGCCACCATCCCAACAAAGTACTGTCGAAGTCGAAAAAACACAGGTGCCGGTACAGTCTGTTTCGGAAACAACGTCGGAAACAACGCAGGTTGCCGGTTCTTCCGAAGTGACTTCTCAACCGCTCGAACATGTTTCCTCAACAGAAAATGCTTCTTCGGAAAAGACGGTTGCAGTTACGGAAAATGAAAAAAATACGGCAGAAAACACCTTGGATGTTGAATCGCAGGAAACCGTTTTGGCTACTACGAATTCAACGCAGGAAAAACCCAAAGCGCTTCCTTTTATTAAAATTGGCCAATTCCAGTTAACGAATGGAAATGTGCGTTTTACTGATAATTTTGTAAAACCCCACTATACGGCAGATATCAATAGAATTCATGGCGCTATTGCGCCAATATCGACCAATACAATTGCTGTTGTTGATATAAAAGGAAGAGTCAATCATGCTCCACTAACCGTAGAGGGCAGGTTAAATCCTTTTGAACCGTCGCAATTATTGGAATTGAAAGGTCAGGTTAAAGGAATGGAGCTGGCTCAATTCAGTTCCTATTCTAATAAATATATTGGATTCGGAATTGAAAAAGGAAAACTTTCTTTTGATGTGGAATATAAAGTCGATAATAATGAATTAAGTGCTGAAAATCGCCTGGTTTTGGATCAATTGACTTTTGGTGAACAGACCAATGCCAATCCTGAAATTAACCTGCCTGTTCAGTTTGCCGTCAATCTGTTGAAAGATGGCGATGGTGTTATCGATATTAATTTACCTGTATCAGGATCACTTAATGACCCTGAATTTTCAATTGGTGGAATTGTTTTCCGTCTGATTGTCAATTTGATCAAGAAAGCGGTGACAGCACCATTTTCATTTTTAAGCGCTTTTGGAGGAACAGAGGAGTTGTCCTGGTTGGAATTCTCTCCAGGTCAAGCGGATATTACGGATAAAAATGAGGAAAAACTGATCACATTGGTTAAAGCATTGAAAGCAAAACCGGGTTTGAAACTGGATATTACAGGTTTTTATAGCCCTGAAATGGATAAAGAAGGCTTGGCAAGAAATGCATTCAATCGAAAAATACGCGAGTTGAAAAGAGAAGAGATGGGCGATCAAGGCAAAAAACTGCAGTTGAGTCAAATTACAGTCAGTGACGAGGAATATGCCGATTTTCTTGAAGAAATATATAGTGATGCGGATTTTAAAAAACCTCGTAATTTTATTGGATTTCAAAAATCTTTATCTGTTCCGGAGATGGAAAAATTGCTCATCCAGAATTATTCCGTGAAAGAAGGTGAGTTTATTGAACTCGCTAACAAGAGGGCGAATAACGTCAAAGGCTGGTTGATGGAAAAAGGCGGGATACCGGACGAACGTATTTTTATTCATGCCAGTAAGAGTAAAGAAAATGAAACCCCAAGGGTTGGTTTTTCTTTGCATTAATTTGGTTTTCCGGTAAATGAAAAGCCGGTTGTCTATTCCTTTTTGAATGGACGGCTTAAATAAGGTGATCCGTCTAACCCAAATCGCCAGGGAATATCAACTGCTTTGGAAATGCCGATACGAGGACCTTCAACAACTTTTACTGGATGTTGAGCCGGGAGAAAAGCAAAAGAAGGTGTATCCAAAGGTTTGCCATTGAATTCTTTTGTCATGCCCAAAGCCTGACAGAGTCTTCCGGGACCGGCACATAAAAGTCGAATATTGTCCGTTTTGCGTCGCAACTTCATGATATCGATTCCATGAGTCGGTTCAATGGCA
>CAZAIY010000183.1:0-3314 GCA_964485295.1 uncultured Oxalobacter sp.
ATTTATAACATATCACGAACGGAGTTCAAAAACACCAAAACCCAGTATTCATGCGGCTTACAGACACTTTTTTGAACTCCATGCTGTCAAACTCAAGAAAATCCCCGAATCAACTCGGGGATTTTTTATGCAATTTTGGTAAAAAAACTAGGAACGAAAACAGGCGGATAAGGCCTGTCCTACTATTCTATTGCCATTCATATCAAAAGCACGGCAGCCATTGGCACTCACTTCATCTATTAACATTAATTTACCAGTTTCGGCATCTTTTCCCCATTCAATTTTAATGTCCCATAAATCCAGTCCTTTTTGTTTGTAAAATTCTCGCAAAAGTGACATGGTTTTTGCATTAAGAGTGATTAATTCATCAAGTTGTTTTTGTGAAATGATATTTAATGCAATAAGGGAGTCAGGTACGATGATTGGATCTCCACCTTCATCATCTTTGATAGTAATTTCGAATACAGGAGTTGGTAATACCATGCCTTCATGTACACCAGGTACATTATGATAACGACGAATAAAACTTCCCGTTCCTCTCCAACGGCATACCCACTCAAGACCTGGTTTAAAAGTTTCAGCCTTGCGAACTATCATGGATAACTTGTCCAAATCATAAGAAACCATATGTGTTGGGACTCCATTTTTGGCAAGATGTTCAAAAATAGCTGTTGTCATGGATAAACATGCCAAACCTTGTCCTTCTAATAATGATTCAGATACATTATTTCCGCCCGGATCAATTTCTCCTGCATCGTTTAAGGTAACGCGGTCTGTAAATTTGAGTTCGATGGTATGGTCGCCGTGACTGTATACATCTTTTGTTTTTCCTCGGTGCAAGAGAGACATATTAAAATTCCTTATTATGAATACTGAAAATAGTAATTTCTGAATATTACTGAGGCTCCATTTTATTCGGAACCAGTTTATTTTGGAAATTATTTTTCAGATTCTTTTGCTATATAGCGCTATTAG
Source organism: uncultured Oxalobacter sp. (assembly GCA_964485295.1). Lineage (GTDB taxonomy): Bacteria > Pseudomonadota > Gammaproteobacteria > Burkholderiales > Burkholderiaceae_D > Oxalobacter. The sequence goes on from CAZAIY010000183.1 coordinate 976, forward strand.
CATATTTGCTGCTTCATCAGGAGATTTTTTTTCATTAAAACAACGAATTAAGATTTTACCTGACTCTGCTGAAGTCAATTTTTCAAGTAATTGATTGGAAGTTATACCTTTTGTTTGCAATGAAATCATTGTTGCTTGAAAGTAAGCCTGTTTTTGTTTTTTGTTTCGATTGATATACAAATACAAAATAAACAAAATAATAAGTACGATCCAAAAATAACTGTTCATGACGATATTTGTTCTGTATAGGTAACACCTGAGAATGAGTAGAATACAGCGGTTCCTTTGGTAAAGTATAAAACTTCAAATTTCCCGTCATTTGCAGCATACATGTTTTGAAGAGAAGGATATTCTTGAAGTACAGCCAGTCTTGCAGTTTCACTCGTATCCAATGCAACTTCACCTGTTAGCCTGATCCATTCATTTCCTATGACAGCAGATATTTCTACTTTTGGATTGTTTATCATTTGCATGAAACAAGCCTTTTCATTAGAAGTGCAGATATAAAGTTTTCCTTGATAGGCCGTTGCTACTCCAAAAGGGCGTACTCGCGGCTGGTCTTGATCCAAAGTAGCAATGTAAAAAGTTCCTGCTTTTTTTAGGAAATCAATAGTTTTTTGCATGGCATAACTTCCCAAGAAAAATTGAAATAAAAACGCTATATTGTTTTATGACAAAAATTGATTTTTATTAAATAGAAGAAAGTGACTTTTGTAAAGCAATATATCTTGTATTAGGATTAGTTCAATTAATTTTCATCAGAAAAAAATGGCGCAATTACAGCATCGGGAATCGAATCAATAAAAATATAAATAAGTCCCTGTATTAAGGAGGGTTTTGGCTATTTAGTAATGATTGTTGTCTATTTTATGAATGGATTCCAAACTGTTTATTTGACGAATCCGTTCTTTTCCTATTTCTCTTGCTTTAGCTTCTGCTTCTGCTTTTTGTTCAGCATTTAGGATATGGGTGACAGTTGTTTTTTCTTCTTTAACAAAAGCTGTATTTTTTGTTAATTCAATAAAGTCAGGTGAATTGATCAAAGATTTTATAAAATTTTGAAGGGCAGACTTGTAATTAAATACGGTTTGTGTACAAACAGCCTCATCTATAGGAATACTATTGAAATTTGTTTTTTCTTCAAAAGTAAAAGACTTTCCATTGGAAGAGAAAAAGGTTATTTGGATAATCCAGGAACCTTTTTCAGTCTCAAAATCAATTCTGTTTAAATGAGCAGAAATGGTAACGGGAGATTGAAGATCAAAACGGTTTGCCTGAATGAATTCATCAATAAGGGCGTAACGAATTACATCGGCATAAGTCCAATTATTAGGCGCTTGTATGATAGCGGTACTTCTACAAGTTAATTCTTTACGAAAACTGGCATCAGAAAAATCTCCGATATTAATAGGTATTTCTACTGTATTTTGGACAATTAATGTGGTTTCAGGATCTGGCGTATAGTGAGGTACTGTTTTGAAAATAGTGCAACCACTAGCGACAAAAGAAATGACCAGTATCGCAAGTATTTTTTTCATGATTTTCTTTCGTTAAGCGAATATCATTATCATTGTAAGTGATCATCATTTTTCAGATGACAATATATTAAATTTTTTTAGCACGACAAATATTTTTTGCACAACATTTACTTTCGAATGCTAAATTCACAGCCACAATAGGTTTGATTATAAAATTTATTTTCTATCAGTAACATTCGACGGCGTTCAGAAAGCCCATCTTTTCTCCAATTTTTTTCCCAGAAAATAACATTTCCTACTTCATTTGCCGCCCAATTTCCTGCTATTGCAATTTGTTCTAAACTTTTCCATCGGGATGCAGCCAATGTTGTCGTAAAACGGGAAAATCCTTTATTTTTTGCTAAACGGGCAGTTGCGAGTAATCTCATCTTAAAACATTCCATACAACGCTGACTACGTTCTGGTAATTTTTCATATCCTGTAACATGAGTTAGCCAGGTAGCATGATCGTAGTCCCCATCAATAATAGATAGTCCTAATTTGTTTGCATAGCGTGTACATTCGTTTTTTCGAATGAGATATTCTTCTTCGGGAAAAATGTTAGGGTTAAAGTAGTATAGTGTTGGAAGAATATCATGAGCTAATAGCCATTCAATAATGGCTGAAGAACAAGGTGCACAGCATGTATGTAGCAAAAGCATTAATTTTTTGATATCGGATGTTTGAAAGTTGATGGTTTTGATTTTGGAAACTAGTATACAGTAGAAAAGTTAAAATATTTTTTAGGAGCAATACAGTAATTACTTGTTGTTTTTTCTAATAATTTATCAACGTTTTACTGATTTTGAAGTGAAATTACAA
>CAZAIY010000184.1:0-3301 GCA_964485295.1 uncultured Oxalobacter sp.
ATCGGATCTGTTCTGATCCGTGATTTTCTTTTTTCGGGGGTTCAGGGTTTCTCTTGTTTTTTTCCGTCGTTCGGCTAACTGTCTTTCTCGAAAGACAGTTAGGTCATAACTTGCCTGTTCGTATAAATTCAGTGCTTTTTTAGTCATAAAAGTAGATTTTATGCACAGGCCATTAAAGAGAGGTATCCATGGCCTGTGCATTATATTTAAAATTCAATAGCGGGTGCATTCCAGACATCTCGGGCATATTCGGCAATAGCCCGGTCGGATGAGAAATGTCCCATATTGGCAATATTATGAATGGCTTTTTTGTCCCAGCGTACAGTTTGACGATAAAGCGCATCAACCTGTTCCTGGGTAGCAATGTAGCTTTCATAATCTGCCAGTAACATATAACGATCACCATAGTTAATAAGAGAGTCGTAAATATGCCGGAAACGACCAGGATCATTGGGTGAGAAGAAGCCATCACGAATTTGATCCAGTGCCTGTTTCAATTCAGGATTTCTTTCATAAATCTCACGAGGCTGATAATTGAGACGCAGGCTGTCTATTTGTTCGGAAGTGTTCCCAAAAATGAAAATATTGTCGGCGCCTACTTTTTCCATAATTTCAATATTGGCACCATCCAATGTTCCTATGGTCAAAGCTCCGTTTACAGCCAGCTTCATGTTTCCTGTACCGGATGCTTCTGTTCCTGCAGTCGATATTTGCTGTGAAAGATCTGCAGCAGGAATAATCATCTCGGCAAGACTGACACCATAGTTTGGAATAAAGACAACTTTCAGTTTATTGCCGACATTAGGATCATTATTGACTTTTACTGCGACATCATTAATCAGTTTAATAATATCTTTTGCCATCTGATAGGCGGAAGCTGCCTTGCCCGCAAAAATAATGGAGCGTGGCACCCAATTTGCTTCGGGATTGGCAACAATACGGTTATATCGGGTAATAACATGCAAGACATTCAGTAATTGGCGTTTGTATTCGTGGATTCGTTTAATGTGAACATCAAAAAGAGAATCCAGGTTGAGATCCACATTGACATTGTTACGAACCCAGCGTGCCAGACGCTGTTTGTTTTGTCGTTTGATTGCCCGGAAAGCCGTCAGGAAGCGTTCGTTGGAACTTAATGGAGCCACTTTGCTTAATTGATCAAATTCAAGTCTCCAGTTTTTGCCAATGTAACCATCGATCAGTTGGGATAAGAATGGATTGGCCTGGGAAAGCCAGCGGCGTGGCGTAATACCATTTGTGATGTTAAGGAAACGATCAGGAAAGATTTTTGCAAAATCGACAAAAATGGACTGTTTCATCAATTCGGAATGAAGGGCGGAAACCCCGTTGATTTTATGGCTGGCAACAACAGCCAGATAAGCCATACGAACGCGTCTTTCACCTGTTTCGTCAATTAATGAAATTCGGCGCATTAAATCAACGTCATTGCCGAATTTTTCGGCTGTTCTGGAAAGAAAATCGTTATTAATATCAAAAATGATCATCAGGTGACGAGGAAGAACACGTCCCATTAAGTCTATCGTCCATGTTTCAAGCGCTTCACTCATGAGAGTGTGGTTTGTATAGGAGAAAATGCGTTGGGTCAATGACCAGGCATGATCCCATTGCAGACCCTGTTCATCAATGAGAATACGCATTAATTCCGGTATGGCCAAAACAGGATGGGTATCATTTAAGTGAATGGAAATACTTTCTGCCAGACCATCAAAGTTGGAGTTGTTTAACTGATGACGGCGAATCATGTCCTGTACACTGGCAGAAACAAAGAAATATTCCTGACGCAATCTCAGTTCCCGACCGTGTGGAGTTGAATCATTTGGATATAAAACCCGTGTGATATTTTCTGACATGTTTTTGGATTCAACCGCACTGGCATAATTTCCCTGGTTAAAGTCGGAAAGATTGATTTCCGATGCGGCTTTTGCCGACCATAATCTAAGGGTTGTTGCGCATTCAGTACCGTATCCGGGAATAATAGTGTCATACGCCATGGCAAGGACACTGTGGGTATCAACCCATCTGGCTCTTCCGCCTTCCTGACGGATACGTCCACCATAGCGAATATGGAACTGGACTTCCGGTCTTGGAAATTCCCATGGGTTACCGCGGGTCAACAACCAGTAATCGGGCGTCTCTATTTGATAGCCATCCTTGATTTCCTGTTTGAACATACCGTATTCATAACGAATACCATAACCGATGTTTGGCAGATTCAATGTCGCCATGGAATCCAGAAAACAGGCTGCCAGACGTCCCAGACCACCATTACCCAAAGCGGCATCCGGTTCATGATTTGAAATTTCTTCCATATCGACTGTAAGCTCCCGCAGAGCAATTTCCATATCTTCACTGATATCCAAGGCCTGCAGTGCATTATGGAAAGTCCGTCCAATCAAAAACTCCATTGAGAGGTAATAGACCAGTTTTGAATTTTGTGCGTAATAGGCACGAGTCGTACGCATCCAACGTTCTACCAGACGATTGCGGACGGCTAATTCCGCCGCTAACAGCCAGTCACCCCGTGTAGCATTAAGAGGTATTTTGCCGGAACGATAACGCAGGTTATTAGATATGGATCGCTTTAATGCTTCGACATCACTTGCCAAAAAGCCTTCCTGTTCTAATCGAGAGTCATTCATAAATATCCTCCTAACGAAAAGTAAATGGAGTCATTCGAATAAGATACAAATTTTTTGTTTTCTTTATTGGTAAAAACAAAGAAATTGGAACTTAAGTTCGACACGGTTTATTTAAGTCATATCATATGAATATAACCCTATCAACGGCTTTTTGGCAAGATAAGGATGACAGTTTGCCAATAGACGTTTCATAAATGATTCATCCTCGAATCGGATTTATATTTTTATTTCTTCGTACAATTTTTTATATTCCCTGGCAGAATGCTTCCAGCTGAGTTTTTGTTTCATACCCTGACGTTGTACCCTTCTCCATTCTTTTGGGTTTTTAAAGAGTTCAAAAGCGTGATTGATGGCATTTTGAATGTTGAAAACGTCAAAATAATCAAACGTAAAGCCGGTTGCCTTTCTGAGTTGCAAATTCTGTTGTGTGCTGTCTGTGACAGAGTCTGCCAGTCCCCCAACGCGATGTACCAGTGGCAGTGTTCCGTATCGCAAGCCGTAAAACTGTGTCAGCCCGCAAGGTTCATAACGGGAAGGAATGATGATAACGTCACTTCCGGCGATGACCCGATGTGCCAGTAATTCATCATATCCGATTCGTGTTGCGAGCACATTGATAAAGGCCACAAAGTATATCTGGC
>CAZAIY010000185.1:0-3286 GCA_964485295.1 uncultured Oxalobacter sp.
TGGATATCGGTTGTGGTTGGGGTGGTTTAGTCATACGAGCAGCAGAAAAATACGGTGCCAATTGTGTCGGAATCACACTATCAGAAAATCAATACAAATTGGCAAAGGAACGAGTCAGAGAAGCTGGACTTGAAGATAAAATCGAAATTCGCATACAGGATTATCGTGATGTGAAAGAACGTTTTGATCGCATTACCAGTGTTGGAATGTTTGAACACGTTGGTTTACGTTATCTGACCGGCTATTTCAAAATCATGCATGATTTATTGAAAGATGATGGTATTGCAATGAATCATGGAATCACTGCTTGTGATCCTGAAAGCAATTCCACTCCATTTGGTGGAGGAGAATTTATTGAAAAATATGTTTTCCCTAATGGAGAACTTCCACATATTGGCTTGGTTCTAAAAACCATGCAGGAAGCCGGATTGGAAGCACATGATGTAGAAAATCTTCGTCACCATTATGCTCGTACATGCGCCATATGGGCAGAAAATTTTGAAAATAAAACAGAAACCATAAAAAAAATGGTAGATGAAAAACGTTATCGCATCTGGCGGGTTTATCTTGCCGGCTGTTCTTATGCTTTTTCGGCTGATCGTATTGCTATTTTCCAGGTGCTTTGTACCCGGGGAGGCAAAACAAGTCCCATCCTGCCTTGGTCAAGAGATTACATATACAAATAATCCGATCATGTACGCCTAGAAATATTTTTGATATACAAGCCACTGATAAACCCTTACTGCTACAGGATTTTTATCAGTGGCTTTGTTCAGGAATCCCTCAAGATGTTTTAAGACTTGAACCGATCCATAAACAACTGGCGGGATTTGGAAACTTTAGGTGCAATTACATACATACAATAGGATTGCTCTGGATTTTCCTTGTAAAAGTTCTGGAGATAATCCTCCGCAGGGTAGAATTTGGTAAAAGCCTCCAACTGCGTTACAACAGGAGAGGGATAGACTTTTTCTACTTCCATCATTACTTCACGAGCAATTCTTTCTTGTTCCGGTGTATGATAAAAAACGACCGATCGATATTGAGGTCCGATATCATTTCCCTGACGATTGGGTGTAGTCGGATCATGAATCATGAAAAAGATTCTTAAAATATCGTAATAACTCACCTCAGCCGGATCAAAATTAATATTAACCACCTCAGCATGCCCGGTTATACCCATTGAAACCATTTCATAATTAGGATCTTCGATAAATCCTCCCGAATAGCCAGATGTAATGGAATGAATGCCTTTCATATCCTGAAACACGGCTTCAAGACACCAAAAACAACCTCCACCCAGCGTTGCAACTTCTGTAGCCACTTTGTTCTCCTTTTGTCTATTTAAGGATACTTTACTCTAAAGTCAATAATCCTGCTTGACACCGAACAAAAATAACGATGACCTGAAAATACCAATGTACAAATACTGTTTGTTTATATCAAAAATATGGCTAGGCTAGAAATGACTTCAATAGATCTCTGGACTCATAAGCCGCACGAGATAGTCTGTCATTAACACCCTCCCATGCAGGATCCGATGGAGGGGATTCTACAATAATAAAATCGACTGCTTTTTCATCTAGCATTCGTAAAACAGCATAAAGTTGATGTGAATAATCTTCTGCAACAAAAGGCATCAAAAAACGTATGGAAAAATACTTTTCTATTTCGTCTGATAAAACAGAATAATGCATAACTGCTATTTGTTTATTTTTTTTATGCAGTTGCAATAAAACATCCATAATTTCAGACGATGGAACCAATGCGACAGGGGTTTGGGGAGCATAATGTGATTGCAATGTACCAGAAGCACGTGGTGCTGCCTTGTCTGCTTTCATAGGAATTTTCCCAATAACTGAAGCAATATCTGCTACACCAATTTTTCCTGGACGAAGCAATACCGGACCGTGTGTCCGAATCCTGGACAGATCCAAGATAGTTGATTCAATACCAACCTCACTTTGTCCACCATCTAGTATCATGGCCAAACGGAAATCCTCTCCAAATTCATCTCTAACATGTTGTGCCAAAGTAGGACTAACATGCCCAAAAAGATTGGCCGAAGGAGCCGCAATACCACCTTTTCCCTTTTTGAATGCTTGCAACAGTGCCTGTGCAACTGGATGAGATGGGCAACGCAACCCAATCGTATCCTGTCCTCCTGCAACAGCAGGAGGAATATGTGATCCTCGTTTTAAAATTAGCGTCAGAGGTCCTGGCCAAAAAGCATCCATTAACTTTTCTGCTTCTCTGGGGATATCATCCGCCCAATAAGAAACATCGGCATCCTTTGCCAAATGAACAATCAACGGATGATTAGACGGTCTGCCTTTTAATGAAAAAATCGAAGCAACTGCATCAACATTTTCAGCATCCGCCCCCAAACCATAAACTGTTTCCGTAGGAAAAGCTACTAATTTTCCTGCTTCAAGTGCTTTTACTGCACGGTTGATTTCTTTATTTTCAGAAGTCACTTTTCCCTGCTATTCTGTAAGAAGGCGAAACGCCTCCTGATATTTTTCTGCTGTTTTTTTAGTAATATCGACCGGTAATTTTGGGGCGGGGGCTTTTTTATCCCATGGCTGCGAATCCAACCAATCCCGTACGAATTGTTTATCAAAAGAAGGCGGTGATTGCCCGACTGTATAACTGGAAGCAGGCCAAAAACGAGAGGAATCAGGCGTCAATATTTCATCAATCAAATAAACTTGTCCTTTTTCATCCATACCAAATTCAAACTTGGTATCTGCAATCAAAATTCCCCTTTCCTGTGCATATTTTGCTGCAACAGAATACAAGTTGACAGCCATGTCTCGTACCTGATTTGCGACATCAACACCAAGCATTTCCTGCATCTTTTCAAACGTAATATTTTCATCATGAGTTCCTAATGCCGCTTTAGTCGAAGGAGTAAACAGTATTTCCGGCAATTTTTCTGCCTTTTTTAGACCCGCAGGTAAAGAAATACCACATATTGTTCCCGTTTTTTGATATTCCAGCCACCCAGATCCAATCATATAACCACGAACAATTGCTTCAATTCCTAACGGTTTCAATTTTTTGACAACTACTGCCCGATCCTTGACCAGTAAACGTTCTTCCGGCGCAACAACTGAGGTGGGATCGATATCAGTCATATGATTTAACATTAAATGCCCAAATTTCCTGAACCAAAAATTTGACATCATAGTCAGGATTTTTCCTTTTTCTGGAATGGGGTCATCCAATACAACGTCAAAAGCCGATAGACGATCCGTTTGAACAACCAGTAACTTATCATCAC
>CAZAIY010000186.1:0-3261 GCA_964485295.1 uncultured Oxalobacter sp.
CCGGAAGACCTGGTGGAGGCGCGCCAATTGATCGGTAACAGGGCAGGGGTAATGACCAAGCTGGAAAAACCCTCCGCTCTGGAGCAGCTCGATGAAATTGTCAGTGCATCGGATGCTGTTATGGTCGCACGCGGGGATCTGGGGGTTGAACTTCCTCCGGAGCAGGTGCCCGGCGCCCAGAAGCGGATTTTGCGAACCTGCCGCAACTACGGCAAACCCAGTGTGGTTGCCACACAGATGCTCGAATCCATGACCTATTCTCCGACGCCGACAAGAGCGGAAGCTTCCGATGTGGCCAGTGCCATATATGATGGCGCCGATGCGGTGATGCTGTCCGCAGAATCGGCCAGTGGTGCCTATCCTGTCCAGGCCGTTTCCATCATGGATCGTATTATCAATGAAGTGGAGCGGGATCCGATTTATCCCAAAATGGTCAATGCGCAGCAGGAAATGCTTTTGCCTACGCCACGGGACGCCATTTTTGTGGCTTTAAGAGCCATCACCCATATTATTCGTGCCGTTGCCATTGTTACCTATACCGATTCGGGCAGCACGGGGTTAAGAGCCGCCCGGGAGCGGCCGATGGCGCCTATTTTGAGCATTACGCCGCATTTATCAACCGCAAGACGTCTGGCACTGGCCTGGGGTGTTCATTCCACTGTGATTGCCAATGATGTGGCCGATGTCGATGAAATGGTGGATGTGGCCTGTCAGACTGCTTTTAGGGAAGGCTTTGGTCTGATGGGCGATCAGATTGCGATTGCGGCAGGCATGCCGTTTGGACAGCCGGGCAACACCAATTTGCTGCGTGTGGCTGAAATTCCCGAATTATTGTAAAAACGGTGATAAAACTGTTGTAAAAAAACCAATGGCATGCTGAGGTGTGTTTGATGGCGATGGGTAAAAAGGAAAACACGATAAGGCCGGGGCTAAAAGGCAGGCTGTCTTTTATGGTTGAAAAAAGGCACACGGCCCGTTTCATGGGAAGTGGAACGAGGGATGTCCTGGCAACGCCGGCCTTGGTTGCTTTTCTGGAAGCGGCTTCCCAGGAGGCGCTATATGCCCATCTGGAGGAAAACCATCAGACGGTCGGTACCTATCTGGAACTGTCGCATGAGGCGGCAACGCCGGTAGGCATGCGTGTGACGGTTTTGGCAAAACTGGTTGAGGTCAATAAAAGACTGCTCACATTTCAACTGGAAGCACACGATGAAATGGAAGAAATTGCCACAGGCGTTCATACCCGGACGCTGGCATTGTCATCGAGTTTGGACAGAATGTTGCAAAAAAAGACAAAAAAATAAAAAAAATAATGAGAAATATGTCAAAAATATGTTTGATTTTGCATGAAGTTTGGTAATATGCCATATCCATTTTGGAATTTTCAGAATGTGATTAAAAAATATAATCTTGACCAAGGTCATTTTCAGCATTTGATTGTTCTCGGACAATAGGAATGCTATCCCGTCAAATTAGTTAGTATTTTTCTAGTTTACGGCGAAATTTCATTGGCAAGAGTGCAAAATCCGGAAGAAAAAACGGAAGCATTTTTTTATAGGAGAGTAGAATATGGCTACACAAGAAAAGTACCCAAATCGGTGGGTGCAGCTTATTCTCGGTATTGTATGTATGGCTACTGTAGCTAACTGTCAATACGGGTGGACGCTGTTCGTAGCACCGATTCAAGATAAATATCACTGGGCACGTACTGCAATTCAGCTGTCATTCACCATCTTCATCTTCTTCGAAACCTGGCTGGTTCCTGTAGAAGGTTGGGCGGTTGACAAATTTGGTCCAAGACCAGTTATTGCAACTGGTGCAATTTTGACCACAATCGGCTGGATTATTTATTCCATGGCATCAAGCCTGACAGTTCTGTATTTCGCATCCATCATTACCGGTATCGGTGCTGGTGCTGTTTACGGTACTGCAGTTGGTAATGCGCTGAAATGGTTCCCAGACAAGCGCGGTTTGGCATCAGGTGCAACAGCTGCCGGATTCGGTGGTGGTGCAGCTCTGACCGTTATTCCTGTTGCATCCATGATCAACAGCTCCGGTTACGAGCAAACCTTCCTGGTATTTGGTATCATCCAAGGTATCATTATCTTCATCTGCTCCATGTTCATGCCTCGTGCTAAATTACCACCAGGAACAAAAGCAGTTCCACGTGTTGTATCCAGTAAAAAAGATTACACACCAACCCAAATCATGAGAGAGCCACTCTTCTGGCTGATCTATGTCTGCTTCGTTGGTGTTGCATCCGGTGGTATTATGGCAACCGCTTCCTTCGGTCCGGTTTCCCGTGACTATGGTCTGTCCCGTATGCCTGTAACCCTGATTGGTGTGACCCTGCCACTGTTGACAATGGCAATGTCCATCGACAACATCGCTAACGGTCTGACCCGTCCACTCTGCGGATATCTCTCTGACAGATTTGGTCGTGAAAACATCATGTTCTTGGTGTTCATGGGTGAAGGTTTTGCATTGCTGGGTCTGATGGCTTATGGACGTACACCGTTCGGCTTCATGCTCTTCGCAGCATTGACCTTCGCATTCTGGGGTGAAATCTTCTCACTCTTCCCATCCATGTGTGCTGACACCTTCGGTGTGAAAAACGCTGCAGGTAACGCAGGTACACTGTATACAGCTAAAGGAACATCCTCATTGCTGGTACCATTTGCAGCAGGTCTCTCTGCAGGCGGTAACTGGGATCGTGTGTTCGTTCTCTCCGCATGTATCGCATTCACCTGCTCCTGCCTGGCATTCTTCGTACTGAAACCATGGCGTCGTCGCTTCATCCTCAACAACAATGCTGAGGTTGAAGCTGCTGAAGCAGCTGCAGCAGGAAAAAGCGCAGCTTAATTAAGCAGGCCTGAAAATCGGAAGTTTTTGAAAAAAAGCTTCTGATCAAAAAACAAAAGCGGTAGTGTTTAGGCACTACCGCTTTTTTCTTTCCTCTCTTTTTTTTCAATATAAATGCTCTGAGCGAACATATTCGTCAAACCGTATGAATGGCGCTTATAAAACGTGTTTTAAAGCCAGGAAAGATACATCAGGCCAGCCAATCGCCGGAATAATAGGGATGGCCTAAAAAGAGGACACTTTCGGTTTGAATGCCTGATAAAAAAGCAGGATATCCGGTTTTTCTTTTCAGGTTTTTTTGATGATATCCGTTCCAAAAAAAGCCCTTTTTTATTGGCAGTTTTTCCGTACTTCGTCACCGCGTACCCCACACAATACCTAAAAAATGGCAGTTTTATC
>CAZAIY010000187.1:0-3248 GCA_964485295.1 uncultured Oxalobacter sp.
TCATTGATTTTACACAGTTTGAATTTTGAAGTCTAAAAAAGCGACGAACTCAGGAGGAATTCGGTTATCGCTATTAAGCTACAAAAGCAATAACAAAGCACACCCTATTTAAAACAGGGTGTGCTTTTTTTAATATTCAAATCAAGCAGCTTCTTTTTGTGAAAGTGCTTTTAGCGCAGCGGAAAGACGGCTTTTATGACGGGCAGCCTTATTCTTGTGTATCCGCTTTTTATCAGCGATTCGATCAATGATTGAAACTGTTTTTGTAAAAATTGCTGTTGCAGCTTCCTTGTCACCAGATGCAATTGCTTTTTTGACAGATTTAATTGCTGTACGCATTGCTGAGCGCTGGCTTGAATTATGCGCATTTCTTTTTGTAGCCTGACGAGCACGTTTGCGTGCTTGTGCGGTATTTGCCATATTAAAAATCCTAAAAACCTGTTAAATATGCGTTGCTTTTAATTTATCAACAACACAGAAATTTTTGCGTAGCTTTTTATTTTAATTGGATTTGGCATTCATAGCAAGAACTTTGGTTATTTATTTTATCCAATCCAAACCTCTTTCTCTTTTCTAGTTAGGTTGTCCGTCTATCCAATAATGCTCTTGCAATCGTTCCAATATCAACATATTCGAGTTCTGATCCAACAGGGATCCCCCTAGCCAGACGTGATACTTTAATTCCTCTAGCCTTGAGTATTTCACTAATATAATGTGCCGTCGCCTCACCCTCATTATTAAAACTGGTTGCCAAAATAACTTCTGTAACGATGTTATCGGATGCTCGAGTCAGGAGCTTATGTAAGTGAATTTCCTTCGGGCCAATACCATTTAATGGGGAAAGACTTCCCATTAAAACAAAATATAACCCTTTATAAGTTAACGTTTGTTCAATCATCAGCATATCTGCCGGTGTTTCAACTACACACAGAAGATTTTGCTCACGCTCTGGATTTTGACATGTTGCACAAACAGATTCTTCTGTAAAAGTATTACAGCGCTCACAATGCTTAATTTTTTCAATTGCATCAGATAAAGCAAGACTTAGCTGTTTTGCCCCTTCCCTATCGTATTGAAGCATATGATAAGCCATACGCTGTGCTGATTTGGGACCAACACCTGGTAAATGGCGAAGGGCTTCGGTTAGGGCATAAAAAGAAGTATTTTTTTTCACAACAGCAAATTCAGAAAGGCATTTTGAATCCAGGAGGCAAAGGCAGTCCGGCAGAAAGGCTATTCATTTTTTCTTGTGCTGTTGTTTCTGCTTTGCGAGCGGCATCATTAAATGCTGCAGTAATGAGGTCTTCTAGCATTTCCTTATCATCTTTCATCAGCATTGGATCAATAGAAACGCGAGAAACGTAAAACTTGCAATTCATCAGAACAGTTACCATACCTGCCCCTGACTGGCCTTCAACAATGGTTTGAGCAAGTTCTTCTTGCATCTTTTGCATATTTTGTTGCATTGCCTGAGCTTGTTTCATTAAAGCCGCTAATTGATTTTTCATTTTATATTCCCTGTTTTTAAATAAATTTTATGGAATTCGGTACAAGAGTAGCCCCAAATTCACTCATTAACTCTTTTACAAACGGATTATTTAATATCACTTCTTCAGCTTGACTTATAGCTGTATGTTTAACTTCACCTATTTCTGTTGTCAAATCTATTGCACAACCTAATGATTGAACCAATTCATTTTTCAATTTTTCAATACTGGCAGGTGTAAGAAACAATTTGTTTGGCGCCCTTAAATGAAAATGTAAGACTTTTCCCTTTCGAACACAATCTATCAATTCCGATTGCTGTGCCAGTTGTTTAGCCAGTCCATTTAATGGAAGTTTTCTGATCAATCCTGTCCAATTTCCATCCCAATTTAAAGACAACTTTTCCTGCAAAACTTTATCAGATGAAATGGCTGTTTTTTTTTCTGAATTTTCTTGATGAAAACTTTCAATTCGAGAATTTTTGCCTAACGATGTTGTTTCGTTAACAACTGTTTTCGTTTGAGCCATATTTGATTGCATCATCGATGACTTTGAAGTCACTGATTTTGCCAAATCCGCTTTTTCTTCCAAGGCAAAATCAGATTGATTCGCTAAAGGCACAGATTCTCTAGTACCTGGCTGAAACGCTAGCATCCGTAACAATGTCATGGTAAAACCGGAATATTCATCCGGAGCAATTCCCAACTCATTTTTTCCATGAATAGCAATTTGATAAAGCAATTGAATATCCTGTTCATGAAATGTTTTTGCAAATTTAAGAATGGCCTCATATTCGGGCAAATCATCTGACAAAGCAGATGGTACTTTCTGAACTAACGCAATACGATTCAAAAGTACAGCCAGATCCTTTAATGCCGAACTAAATGAAAGGCTACGGAAAAACATTTCATCAGCAACATTAATTAAATCTGCTCCATCTTTTTTCATCAAGGCATCCAGTATACGAATCAAATATGTTTGATCCAATGTTCCCAACATATCCTGTACGGCAGCCAGTGAAATATTCCCTGCCGTATAAGCAATTGCCTGATCAGTTAGTGACAGGGCATCCCGCATAGACCCGCTTGCGCCCTCAGCCAATAATCTCAACGCTGTTTTTTCAAATAAAACCTGCTCCTCTTTAAGAACCGACTCCAAATATTCAACGATTTGCAAAGGAGGCATTTGTTTCAGATTAAATTGCAGGCAACGTGACAATACCGTAACAGGTATTTTCTGTGGATCTGTTGTTGCCAAAATGAATTTGACATGACTTGGAGGTTCTTCCAATGTCTTGAGCATTGCATTGAAAGCTTCCCGGGTCAACATGTGCACTTCATCAATCATATAAACTTTAAAACGTGCACTTGTAGGCATATAAACGGCTTGCTCCAACAACTGCAACATTTCTGCGATACCCCGATTTGAAGCGGCATCCATTTCTATATAATCGACAAAATAACCGGCATCAATTGCCAGACAGGCCTCACAAGTCCCACAAGGTTGTGAAGTAATTCCTTTCTCACAATTTAAAGATTTTGCCAAAAGACGAGAAAGCGTTGTTTTACCGACACCACGCGTGCCTGTAAAAAGATAGGCATGATGCAAACGTTGCGTTTCGAGTGCATGAGTTAATGCTTTAACCACATGATCCTGCCCGACCAAATTCTCAAAATTTTTTGGGCGATATTTACGAGCAAGTACCAGATAGGACATAAAAATTTACCTTATTGCTACTTGTTAAACCGGATGTTACATAAGAT
>CAZAIY010000188.1:0-3246 GCA_964485295.1 uncultured Oxalobacter sp.
TTCTTTTATTTCTTGGAACAGGAATGACAAATTCTCTTCCTGTGCCACACCTGACTTTTAAAAAACGGTCTTTTATTCTTGAATGAGGCAGTTGTATTTCCAGCAAAGTCCCGATTTCAGGATCCGGGTTTTCATCGATAACTTCAGCATTTAATTCTTTGATGACAGTATTCCACCCAATCATTTCGCAGGCTGCTCTTCTTTGTTCAATATTTGGCCATGCTAAAGCTTCTTGTACAGATGGCAATTTTTCAATAATCCATTTTTTTGGAATAGCAACGCCATGCCAGTGGTAGAGATTTAATCCTTCCTTGTAAGAGATGGAAGGTCCTTTATTGTTGTGAAGTCGCCCCTCTTCATCATGATGCATGTAGGCTATAGATGACTTAGGTAGTATATCTTCTAAGTTATGTCGGCTTTGTAGGCTTGGTAAAATCTGTTTTTCCAAATCTAATTTAGAAAGATGACATAATGGACTAAAGTCTTTTATGTTACGGCAACCTCGTAAATCTAACTCAATCAGCTTTGTCAGCGATGCTAATGGCGTAATGTTTTCTATATTTTGACATCCCCACATTTTGAGTTTGGTTAGATTTGTCAGAGAATTTAAAGGATTAATATCTTCAATGTTTTTGCAGTAAGTTAAATCCAGATATGTGAGGTTAGACATAAAAGCTAAAGGGCCGATTTCTTCAATATTCTCGCATCCTGCCAAGGCTAATTTGGACAAATTCGTTAAAGAAGCTAGTGGACTGATATCTGTAATTTGTGTGCACCACCGTAAATTTAGTTCTCTTAGATGAGTAAGAAAAGCTAAAGGAGTGAGATCCTGAATTGCTGAAAAAGCTAAATTCAACTTTGTTGATTTTTTGTGCTGAGCTTTTTGGATGAGTTCTTGATATGTTTTCATTTCTAAAATCTCCGCATGATTAAATTTTTATTTATTATATTTCTTATATGCGACATAGTATGACGCATATAAGCTTTTATTGTTTTTTTTAAGAAGAAATAAAAATTAATCTATTTCAATGTGTTAATAACAAGAAAAATTTGTCTATTAATGCTGATTTGAACGTAATTTAAGTTCTGATTTCAGGTTGATATTGGTAAGGTTTCAATCCCCAGGTCCAGGCATTGGCTCCACGAGCTGTTCTCATATTGGGCGGAACAGGAATGACAAATTCTCTTCCTGTGCCACACCTGACTTTTAAAAATCGATCTTTTAATTCTGAATCAGGCAGTTGTATTTCCAGCAAAGTCCCGATTTCAGGATCCGGGTTTTCATCGATAACTTCAGCATCCAATTCTTTGATGATATTTGCCCAACCAATCATTTCGCAGGCAACTCTTCTTTGCTCAATATTTGGCCATGATAAAGCTTCTTGTACAGATGACCATTTTTCAATAATCCATCTTTTTGGAATACCCACACCATGCCAGTAATAAAGATTCAATCCTTCTTTACACGCAATCGCCGGACCTTTTTCATTATGCAATCTTCCTTGTTCATCTTGATGTAATTCAACAACCGAAGATTTAGGAAGAATCTCTTCAATAAGGATGTCATCTGACAATGTCAAACCACCAACATCATCAAAATCCAGATTGGATAAATAACACAAGGGACTGTAGTCCTTTATGTTGTCACAACCTCTTAATTCCAGCATTGTCAAATTAGTTAGAGTAGATAATGAACTGATATCTTCTAGATTTTCACAACCGCTTAAAGACAATGCTTTTAGGTTTGTGAGCGAAGATAAAAAATGGATATCATCAATATAGGAACTATCTGGCAAATACAATATTTCAAGGTTCGTTAGAGAAGATAAAGGACTGAAATCTTCAATCTCCCAACATCCACTCAAATTGAGCCAATTCAAATTGCTTAGTGAAGCAAGTGGGCTAATATCTATAATATTTTCACATCCATACAAATCAAGATTCGTCAGATTGGTCAGAGATGTTAAAGGAGTCAGATCTTCAATATTGATGCACCCATATAAACTGAGTTCAGTCAGATCTGTTAAAGAAGATAAAAGAGAAAGATCTTCTATGTCAGAACCATCTAACTAGTCTAGTTGCTTTTTCTTCTTTTGCTTTTTGAATCCGTTGTTCGTATTCTTTCATAAACATATCTTTATATCCTTAAAATAACCGATTCAGTATAATCTCCTTATGCGACACAATATGACTTAAAGGTTTATCCATTTTTCCAAAACTCACTAAAATAATTAAAAAGTTGTGTTGTTAAGACGGATTGATGTTTTTCTTGATAACCGAATATCAACTCGTCTTTTTCCAAATCAAATGGAACTGCCCATAAATTTAATTTATCTTCAGTTCCTTTAAATTTATATGGTCCAATTGGCTTATCAAATTGACTGGTCTTGGGATAGATTAAAAACATCCCTCCTTCTCTTTCAAGGTATTTATGTCCATAAGCAAATAACTGATACAGGTCACTTTGCAATATTCCATAATTTTGAGCTTGAGCTTGAGTACTTTGATCAAGTAACTTCCATTTGGCATCCATGATCCAAGCGGTCTTGTCTTTTACAACATGCACCAGGTCCGGCTGCAGGTTAAAAATGTTCTCATTTTGATAAGAGCACAAATGTTTTGATGCTTTCTTTCTGAGAATTCCGTCTTTTACCTGCTCATTTAACTTGATATGGATGTACTCTTCAAAAAGACTCTCCATCGGAAATAAAAGACTGATATGTCTTTTATTTCCTTTAATTGCTAAAGGCATCAATTCTCCTAGAATCAGTTCGCACCACGGCTTGATTTCCTGATAATGTTCCATCAATCGATCTGTCTGCCATAACTGGAAATCCTCTTTTTCATTCACTGATTCAGGAACCTCCGCTAACATCCCTGAAAAAATATGAGCCAGTCTCCAGTTTTCCGGATCCTGGGTCTGTCTGCATATTTTTTCTATGGCATTTTTCAACAAACGGTTTTCAGCTCGGTCTGGCAGAAAAACCGTATGACGTATCTGGAAAACATGATCTTTTCCAGGCGGCTGACGAAGCTGTTCAATAATATTCAAACGCCCTTTTAAATACTTTTGCTCTTCTTCGACTTCCTGATAGTCAAAGCGGATACCTTTTTGGAAAAGTGCATCCAAATGCCTTAAAAAAAGGCGTATGACCCATTCTAAAAGCGATGTATGTAACTCAATATCTGCATTTCCTGCATAACGGTTAGGAACCTGCAATACCGTTATTAAAATCTTCTGGAGTA
>CAZAIY010000189.1:0-3240 GCA_964485295.1 uncultured Oxalobacter sp.
CACACCGGCAGCAGCACCGAGTACAGCCAATGCAATCAAAGTTTTTTTCATCTTGTCTTCCCTTTAAAAGGATATGTTGAACTCAGTTGGAAATATATAACCAGTTTATTATCGCTGATTTTTTAGGGATAAAATGAATACCGGAGAGTAAAATCATAAAAACACCCGCCGGATGTTGTATTTTTGATGACTTTTCCTTTTTCTTTTCGGATCATGAAAGAAAATTTCCTTTTTCACAAAAAAGTATCCTGATAACCGGAACTTTATTTTCCATTTGCCCTCCATGATCAAGTTATAATCAAAAAGACCATACAATGAAACAATGGATCCCAACCTTTTTAGGAGATCATTCATGAGAGTCGATATTTTTCGCCGAAAAGAGAAAAATGACAGTTTTTCCTACCTGATTGTTCCTGAAGGCAGATTGATTCCTGCAGAAGCGGTCAATGTCGATTGGATAATCCATGCCAGAGGGATTGAGCTCAATCTTGATCAGGAGCTGCTGGACGAATTTTCCATTGACTATCCTGCAAAACAGATCCAGACAAAAGGCTATGCCGTTTCCGCATCCGTTTCTGTTCCGGAAATCATTGGAAAAATCGATGCCCTTTCCTGATAAACATGTTTTATCAGGAATATGCCAGGGGTTTTGTTCTGATCAGTAACCAGTTTCTGGCCGGCTCATCAAGCCAGGGTAAAAGACGGGTACGAACCTCTTCATGATACCGGTTCAACCAGTCGATTTCTTCCGATGTCAGTAATGCCATCTCCATACATTGCGGTTCAAATGGACACAGCGTCAATGTTTCAAAGCACAAAAATTCGCCAAATGCCGTTTTGTCTGCCATCTGATTGACCACCAGATTTTCAAGACGGATTCCCCATTCTCCTTCCCGGTAAATGCCCGGTTCAATGGATGTGATCATGCCTTCTTCCATGCGTGTGTGAACATTTGGCATCGCATGATATGAAATGGATTGCGGTCCTTCATGAACATTTAAAAAGTAGCCAATTCCATGCCCGGTTCCATGCCCGTAATCGATTCCCTGGTTCCATAATGGCGCACGTGCAATGGCGTCAAGCATGGCAGCCCGTACAGAACGGGGAAAGCGGGTACCGGACAAGGCAATCAGTCCCTTTAATACCAGCGTATAGTCCCGTTTCTGCCGATCGGTTATTTCACCGATGGGCACTACCCGCGTAATATCCGTGGTTCCTCCCAAATACTGGGCACCGGAATCAATGAGGAGCAGCCCCGAACGATTGATTTCGGCAAAATTGCCTGCCGTTGCCCGATAATGTGGCAATGCGCCATTTTCGTTGAACCCGGCAATGGTATCAAAACTCAGGCTGACATAATCCTTTTTCGTTTTCCGGCAGGATTCCAGTTTTTCCGCGATATCCAATTCGGTGATGCGCTCACCCTTTTTAAGCGCCATTTCCAGCCAGGAAAAAAATTCGCATAATGCCGCCCCATCCTGCTCCATGGCTTTTCGGATATGCATAATTTCCTTTGGCGCCTTTCTTGATTTGAGCAATACCGTCGGATTAATCGACTCTACTATGGGTATATGGCGGCGTTCAATGACAGAAACCATGCCTATTGTGACCCGTTGGGGATCCAGCAATAAAACGGTCTCCGGAGCAAGCCGCCCCAATGAGGCGGTAACCGCCTCGTAATCTTCAATAGTTATGCCATCTGCCTGCAGCTGTTTTTCAAGCGCCCCGGAAATTTTGCCGGCATGAACAAAAAGCGTTGCCTGATTTTTTTCTATCAGCAGATACGAAATGAACAGGGGATTAAACGCAATATCGGACCCTCTCAAATTCAATAGCCAGGCAATGTCATCCAGCGTGACAATAAAGTGGGCATTCGCATTCAGTCCGGTTACATTTTCTCTTACCAGTGCCAGTTTTTCCCGGCGGGTCAACGCCACTTTATCCGCTTCATGTTCGTATACCGCTGACAATGGAATTTGAGGACGGTTGATCCAGATTTTTTGCACCAGATCACAATCCATGCGAAGGACAAGATTGGATGCACCGACTTTTTTTTCCATCTGGCGGGCACTATCCAGACTGATCAGACGGCCATCCAAAGCGATAACCCCCTTCATTTCAAGGTGCTCTGCCAGCCAGTCCATATAGGCAAGCGGTTCGCTCCCTGTCATTTTCATCAGATGAATGGACGTTCCCTGTAGCTGTTTTTCCGCCTGAACCCAATACCGGCTGTCTGTCCATAATCCGGCAAACGTCTGTGTGACAACCAGAATCCCGGCTGATCCATCAAAACCGGAAAACCACTGCCGGCTTTGCCAATGTAGCGGCAAATATTCAGAAAGATGGGGATCGGAAGAAGGCATAATATAGGCGTCAATGGCTTTTTCCAGCATGGCATGACGCAACTGTTCTATTCTGCTAAGGATATGTTCCTGCTTTAAAATACGGTTCATTTTTTCCATTTATCCCAGGTTAGCAATAACTGATTTACCCCATCATATTCCCAAATATGATGCAAACTCGTTTAAAATCTCAAACTCTACATCATTTTATGTTAATACCGCCATTTGTGATGAACAATTTTGCGTTATTTCATTTTTATCAATAAAAACAATGGATTACCATAACGATCGGGCAAAAAGAATCTTATTGAAAACCAGACGGATACGCTCACCACAAGAGGTGCAGGATGCAGTCAGAAAAGTCGCTACCGAATTGAACGAACGATTCAATTCGGTTGAGGTGGATTCCTTTCCCCTTTTTCTGAGTGTGATGGGAGGGGCTTCCGTTTTTACCGGCCAGTTGCTGCCACAGCTGAATTTTCCGCTGGAATTCGACTTTCTCAATGTCTCCCGGTATGGCAATGACGATCATGGCAGCGAAATCATCTGGAAGGTGATTCCCAGACAGAATGTCATGAATCGTATTGTCGTGATACTGGACGATATTGTCGATGAAGGCGAGACCTTATACCATGTCCAGAAACGGCTGATGGATATGGGTGCCGTCAAGGTGATTCTGGCCGTATTTGCCGACAAACTGCTCACCTCCAAAAAACCGATTGTGCTCGATCATGTGGGCATGGAACTGCCCAACAAATATTTTGTCGGATTTGGCATGGACATTGAGGGATACTGGCGCAATCTGCCTGACATACGGGAATTGACAGTTGATCCCCTAATGCTTTGAATACCTATCTGTCAGCCGGGCGCAATTTCTGCAAAACCCCATCCAGTACAT
>CAZAIY010000190.1:0-3239 GCA_964485295.1 uncultured Oxalobacter sp.
AGAAACCGAAACGAAAGTCAGACCCATTGCCTTAAATTCCGGAGAATGTTGGCCACGAAATTCTTTTGTAAAAAAACCGGGGAAAATTACTGTTTCAATTGGAAATCCTATTACTGTAGAAGAAAAAACTCCTGATAGTGCAATGGAAGAAGTTGAAACCTGGATTGAATCTGAAATGCATCGCATTTCACCACATGTATATAAAAATACGCAGGTATGAGAAGAAAAGTAAAATCGGAATTCTTTCCCCTTCAACTGGACTTGTTTCTATCGGATACTTTTTCAGCCTCCTTTTCCCAAATACTTTCCCCGATTAAAGACGTTTTTCAAAAAAAATCCGAAAAAGAACTGCCTCCCAAAATCCGTTTTGTCGAATGCCCCGATGGCAAAATAGAATATGAACTTCGTCGTTCCAAAAGACGTTCTATCGGTTTTTTGATTAATGAAAATGGTCTACGAGTTACCGCTCCTCAAAAAAGTTCAATCAAAACGATAGAAGAGGCTATCCGAGAAAAAGAACATTGGATCAGAAACAAACTCGATTATTTTCTTACTCAATATAAAAAACTTTCTTTTTTTCCTTTATCAAACGGCGCCATACTTCCCTATTTTGGAGACAATTTTTCTGTACGAATTCTAAAAGACGTCATTAACCATATTGAATTAAGCCCATCAACTCGTGAACTGATTATTAAAACAACAGATTCAAATTCGCAAACACTTATCAAGGATCTGTTGACAAAGTGGTTTCATGAGAAGGCAAAAGAATATTTTTCCCAACGCTTGCCTTTTTTTGCCCACCAGCTAAATGTCAACTATCATCAATTTACGTTGACATCTGCCAGATACCGTTGGGGTTCCTGTTCCATATCCGGGAATATTCGGTTAAATTGGAGATTGATCCATTTTTCAAAAACACTGATTGATTATGTCATCGTGCATGAACTGGCTCATCTTCACGAAATGAATCACAGTAAACGTTTCTGGAACATTGTTTCACAAGCTTGCCCTCACTATAAAACTATTCGTAAGGAATTGAATCAACAGGGTCGGGCACTATCTTCATGGTAATTTCATGACAGGTTTTGTGAATGGATATATCCGTTTAAAATACCATTTGGCAAATTTATGATTCCATCCTTATAAAAATCAAATACGGAAAAACAGCATGATTCAAATAAAAAGTCTTGAAAATATTGGTATTGAAGTACCACTTGATGCCAGCCGTTTCTTTACACAGGATTCACATATTGTTTTTCTTATTCCATTTGTAGAAGAAGCCGGCAGTAGTATTGTTTTTACTGAAGAAGAAATTGTTATGCCATTAACTGAAAAACAAATTGAATCGCTCAAATCATTAAATTGTTACGGTTCAACTGGCTGGACTCTTGTTTAACCTTCTGATTTTAAAAAAATTTTAATATAAAGCACACTTATTATGTCTCAAAATGACTTGAAACTTTCTGTTGCAAAAGCAGCAATAGCATATGTTCCCAAAGGCGAAATTATTGGTGTAGGAACGGGATCAACTGCCAATTTTTTTATTGATGAACTGGCGAAAATTAAAAATGATATTAAAGGAGCTGTTGCTTCATCCGAAGCAACAGCTTCCCGTTTGCGTTCACATAAGATCAATGTATTGGAACTTCATACCATTTCATCCATCCCGGTTTACATAGATGGGGCGGACGAAATCTCAGATGAAGGTATTATGATAAAAGGAGGAGGCGGAGCTTTAACTCGTGAGAAAATTGTCTCTTCAGTAGCACAGACATTTATCTGTATTGCCGATGAATCAAAATTAGTAAAAACATTAGGTGCTTTTCCTCTTCCCATAGAAGTTATTCCCATGGCATATGAATTAATCGCTAAGAAATTAGCCATATTCGGTGGTCAGGCCAAATTACGAATGAAAGAAAATCAGCCTTTTCTAACAGATAACGGTAATTTCATTCTTGATATTCACCATTTACCAATAACAAACCCTGTTGCACTGGAAAATGAAATCAATAACATACCTGGTGTGGTTACTGTCGGACTTTTTGCAAAAAGAAAAGCCGACATCTGTCTTTTGGGTTCAAAAGATGGTGTCAGAACTTTAAAATTTTAGTCTTTTATATCTGATAAGCCGAGCTTGGCAATTCCCTGAAACACATATATTTCAAAAATGTGTCAGTTTGCTTGACGGCAAAAGAACCTTTTTCGTAAACTTTTAGTTTCTTTTGGCTTTTTCTATCGAATAAATAACGAAAAATGGTATATAGATATTGCATAAAACATCTTTTAACTTTCGTTACTGTTATCACTTCTTTGGCCATTCCCTGTTTAGTTTCAGCAGGGGATATTTCTCTTCCAAAATACAGTAAAGATATTAAACTTGCTGCATTTCATTCTCATGCAAATACCAATTTTTCTCGTACAGAATTCATAGAAGATGATCCGGTAACTGAAGTGCTCTCCATGTATGAAATTGATGTTTGGGACAGAATTCGTAAAGGATTTGCTATTCCCGACCTGGAAAATACACTGGTTTCCAATCATGAGAATTACTATCTAAAGAATTTGGCATATTTTGACCGGACAACTATTCGGGCATCCCGTTACCTGTTTCATATTGTCCAAGAATTAGAAAAAAGAGGTATGCCTACTGAACTGGCTCTTTTACCTTTTATTGAATCTGCTTTTAATACCCATGCCCGCTCCTCTGCCAAAGCGGAAGGAATGTGGCAATTCATTCCCAGCACCGGACGTCACTACGATCTTACACAATCCGTTTTCAGGGACGACCGTCGCTGTGTTCTTTCATCGACAGAAGCTGCCCTAAATTATTTGCAAAATCTTTACGAGATGTTTGGGGACTGGCATCTGGCACTGGCCGCCTATAATTGGGGAGAAGGTTCTGTCAGACGGGCCATTAAAAAAAATCTGGCTCGTGATCTACCAATTGATTTTAATAGTTTATCCGCACGAATGCCGGCGGAAACCCGCAATTATGTTCCAAAATTTCAAGCCGTTAAAAATCTTATTGCGACTCCAGAAAAATACGATATCAGCCTGCCTCAAATTGAAAATCAACCTTATTTTGTAAAAATAGGAAAAACGCATGATATTGACGTAAATGTTGCAGCAAAATTAGCCGAACTACCTTTAGACGATTTTCGTGCATTAAATCCTCAATTTGGCCAGTATGTGATTACTGGAGGTCCTGATGTCAATCTGTTACTGCCAAAAGAGAATGC
>CAZAIY010000191.1:0-3185 GCA_964485295.1 uncultured Oxalobacter sp.
GGTGTAATTTGTTGATATGAAATGGGGTTGGATTATTGGTTTGCAGATTTTGGTTGCAATGGGTGTTGCACTAATTGCATATTTGCTGGGCGGAATCAATGCCGGTATCACGTCAGTGTTGGCGAGTGCGGTTTGTGTTTTACCCAATATGCTTATGCCGATTGGATTTTTTTTGAATGATAAGGTATTAAAAAAATCCGGCTTTGCAGTGCTGTTTATTTTGGAGTTTTTGAAAATTGCGTTAACAATTGCTTTGATTGTGGCAGTTTTCAGGTTGTACAAAGATGTGAATTGGGTTGCTTTTCTAGTAAGTTTTGTTATTGCTTTAAAAAGCTATATTATTTTATTGTCTCGATCTAATAACTGATTATGGCAGCTTCGAACCAATCGCCAACCTTGGCAGAATATGTGTCTCACCATCTTCAAAATTTGGCGACGTCACATCAGGATAAGCTGATTGATTTCAGTATTATCCATTTGGATACAGTTTTCTGGTCTGTTTTCTGTGCGTCAGTCGCTGCAATCGCCATGTTTCTGATTGCGCGAAAAGCAACGGCAGGTGTTCCAGGAAGAGTACAGGCTATTTTGGAAATGCTGGTTGAAATGGCAGACGGTCAGGCCAAGGCGCAAGTCCATGGTGATCGCCGCTTTATTGCGCCGCTTGCCTTGACATTGTTTGTCTGGATTTCCCTGATGAACTGTATGGACTTTTTGCCGGTTGATCTTTTCTCCCAGATTTTCCATTGGGTAGGACTGGATCACTACATTCACTATCACCGCGCAGTGCCAACGGCAGACCTTAACGGTACAATCGGCATCTCATTCGGGATCGTGGTGATCATGATGTATTTCGGTATCAAGGTCAAAGGATTAAAAGGCTTTTTACATGAGCTCTTTTGTGCCCCATTTGGCGCAATTCTGGCACCATTCAATTTTGCACTCAACATGATTGAGTACATCTCCAAGATGGTGTCTTTGGGTATGCGGCTTTGGGGAAATATGTATGCAGGTGAATTGCTCTTCTTGATGATTGCTATGCTGGGTGGTTATGCGGCACTGTCAATGGGCGGTTCTCTGTTGTTTGTCGGTCATGTGATTGCAGGTGCAATTTGGGCAATTTTCCATATCCTCATTGTGTTCCTGCAGGCATTCATCTTTATGATGCTGTCACTGGTTTATCTTGGATTAGCCCACGAAGGACACTAAGACAGATTTTTTTAGTTTAGGTAAATAAATCTCTATTTATTCACTTTTTTATTTAACACATTAACCAATATAAGGAAGACATATTATGACTAACGTCGGTTTACTTACAATGACTTGCGGTTTGATTATTGCTCTGGCTGCTATGATTGCTGCTCTCGGTATTGCTTTCATGGCTGGTAAATATCTGGATGCTTCCGCACGTCAACCTGAACTGATGAATCCTCTGCGTACCAACGTTCTGATTTTGG
This sequence comes from uncultured Oxalobacter sp., assembly GCA_964485295.1. GTDB lineage: Bacteria > Pseudomonadota > Gammaproteobacteria > Burkholderiales > Burkholderiaceae_D > Oxalobacter. Next base: position 1,455 of record CAZAIY010000191.1, read on the forward strand.
CTGGTCTTGTTGACGCGGTCTATCTGATCGCAGTCGGTGTCGCTGTTATGTTTGCTTTCGTTAACCCATTCGGCGCCTAATTATAGATTTTTGGTAATCTGGCGCTTTTTCGGGAGTAATCATAAAAGTAAATTATTTCTAAAAAGGAATTTACCGTGAATCTAAATGCGACTTTATTCGCGCAATTCGTGGTTTTCATCGTGCTGGCAGTGTTTACGGCAAAAGTCGTGTGGCCACCATTGATGAAGGCACTGGACGAACGAGCGCAAAAGATTGCGGAAGGTCTAGCAGCAGCTGACCGAAGCAAACAAGAAATGGTAGCTGTAGAAAGACACGTTCAGATCGAGTTAGCAAAAGCACGTGAAGAAGGACAGCGCCGTATCACTGAAGCGGAAAGCATGGCAACCAAACTGGTTAATGATATCAAACATGATGCCGAGGTCGAGGCGCAAAAAATTATTGCGCAGGCAAAAGCCAATGCAGAAGCGGAAGTGCAACGGATGCGAAATGTTTTGCGTGAAGAGGTGGCGGGCTTGGTTGTAAAAGGCGCTGAGCAGATATTAAAACGCGAAATCAATGTTGCTACTCATGCTGCACTTTTAAAACAATTAGCTGACGAGTTGTAAATTATGGAACTTGCTACTATTGCTCGTCCTTACGCCGAAGCACTCTTTCAGGTTGCTAAAAAAGACGATCTCCAGAAATGGTCGACGATTATGTCCTGTCTGGCCAAGATTGGAAATGAGACCGACATTCAGAAACTGGCTGTCCATCCCAATCTGAAAAAAGACCAGATTGTAGAGGTCATTCTTTCTCTTGCTCATGAAGAAGAGAGTCAGGAATTAAGAAACTTCATTGAGATACTGGTCGAAAATGATCGTTTGAATCTGTTACCTGAAATCAGTTCTCAGTTTCATGTACTGAAAAACATTAGTGAAGGTTCGGCAGATGCGTTTATTATCAGCGCTTATCCTCTCTCTGATGAAGAATTGCAGGAGATTCTTCAGCCTTTGGAGGAAAAACGTTTTTTTCGCAAACTCAATGTCAAAGTGGTTACAGTAGATCCGTCCCTGATAGGCGGTGTTATTGTTACCGTCGGAGATGAGGTACTTGACTTGTCCGTTCGCGCAAAACTGCAAAAAATGCATCAAACGCTTGTTTTATAAATGATTAATTTGTTTTGCTTCAGCTTGAACCGAGAGAACAATTTTAGGAGTTAGTATGGCACTTAACCCATCCGAAATCAGCGAACTGTTAAAGAATCGGATCGAAGGTCTTACCGATGCCGCTGAAATTCGCAATCAGGGCACGATTATTTCCGTGTCCGATGGTATTTGCCGCATTCATGGATTATCCGATGTAATGCAGGGCGAAATGCTGGAATTTCCCGGAAACACCTATGGCTTGGCTCTGAACCTTGAGCGCGATTCTGTTGGTGCCGTTATTCTGGGTGAATATGAACATATTTCAGAAGGCGATACGGTCAGATGTACCGGACGTATTCTGGAAGTCCCAATCGGTCCCGAACTGATTGGACGTGTAGTTGATGCTTTGGGACAGCCTATTGATGGCAAAGGTCCTATCAATACAAAATTGACCGCACCAATTGAAAAAATTGCACCAGGTGTTATTGCACGTCAGTCTGTTTCCCAACCAATGCAAACCGGTCTTAAAGCGATTGACTCCATGGTACCAATTGGTCGTGGACAACGGGAGTTAATCATTGGTGAC